>JBJDZJ010000123.1:0-10707 GCA_051867915.1 Eubacteriales bacterium | reverse complement strand
TAGTCTTGAAAACTTTTTGTTTTTTCATGTGTCTACTCTATGGGGATTATATCATACCCATTTGTTTTCTGCCTTTTTCTCCGGCAGACCCACTCGATCAGCGCCGTGGGCAGACAGCCGCAGAGGTAGCAGAGAAGGTCGCTCCATGCGAAGGAGTTGCCCATAATGATGACGAAAAAGGGAATTGAATCCAGCCCCAGCAGTTCCACCAGATGGAGGGCCTGTGAAATCTCCACCAGAACGGCAAACAGGAAAATCCACGGGGACAGATATGCCGGCCGCTCGGGAAAGATTCCGCGGACAAGACACCAGATCAGGATCACCACCAGCACATCCCCGAAATAGGGACGGATGAAGCGGTCGTGAACGAACAGGGCGATCAGTACCTCGACCGCCAGCAGAAGGGCGGCACAGATCAGACAGACGGTGCGCATACGCCCGGCGCCGCTCCCCTTAGCTGACATAAAACCATCCCTCTTCCATTCGGATTCCGTACCCGGAGAGCATCTCGCCCAGCTGATCGTCGGTCATGGGATCGCTGACCCACTGCTCAACAGTGTCTACCAGATAGTAGCGCAGGAAGGACCCCTTCTTCTTGATTTCCAGACTGACAAAACCGTCGGTGAAGCGGTAGGCTACCACATTCTCCACCAGTACGCAGTATTCGTTCTCGCCGGTCTGACGGCAGAGGTTGAACTGCCCGTTCTCCTTTTGGAGACAATAGCCGCCCGAAAAGAGAATGTCTGCCGAAGGGGATACCGAAAGATCGCCGGGATAGGATTCCAGAATCTTCTTTGCACGGGACTCTGTCAGATTGTATTGGCGGAAGCCTCCGACAGATGAATTCCGATCCTTGATGGAATTCAGGGCGGACAGAGCCTGACGGCGGACCGATTCGTTTTCTGCCTCCCGATAAAGACGGTCCAGATAGGGAACGGCGGCAGACCCCAGTTCTTCCAGGGTGGATACATCGACGGTGTCCAGATCTCCGGAAAGATAGGCTTCGGTGTTATAGCGGGCGATGGTGGTGTTCACATCGGCATACAGAACGCCGGTACCCAGAAGAGTGCAGACAATCAGCGACACTGCCATATAGGGGAATTTGGGGACGATCAGACGGACCGTCAGGCAGAGAAAGGCAATGCCCATCATCGCCATGAAGACGGTGGTCAGTACCCGAAGCTCGGTCAGTCCGTAGAAGTCGATATACAGAATCATTTTGGAAACGGCGGTTCCCACCAGAACCAGATTGAACAGCGAGATGAAAATGCCGAATCCCTTGACGGCGCCCGGAATGTCGGCGGCACCCTCCTTCTTTTTCACCAGCGTGAAGGCGCAGAACATCAGAACGAAGTTGATGACCGAAATGGCGCACAGTTCAAAGAATCCCTGCCGTGCGTAGTCGGCGTAGGAGTAGCCCTCGGGCAGAATCCTTTGAAAGGCCGAGAAAAAGTAGGTCAGCTGGGAGAAAAGGTAGAGCAGGTAGAAGAAGGACAACAGTCCGAAAAATCCGCAGACAACAGGGCTGACGATAAAGCGGACGGAATTCTTTTGAGAGGGGGCGTTCGGAAGCCTGTGCCGCAGGGCGAAAAAGAGCGCAATCAGAAGCGGAGTCAGAAGAAGGGCGAGAACGGTATGAATCAGCAGGGTCCCGATCTTTCCGAAGATTTTTTCCAGAACCAGGGCAAAAGCAGCGTCCGATTTGATCATCAGAGGGAGGATGATCGCCATGGCGGGAATGCCCAGCGCCAGACCGATCAGCACATAGCCGATGCCGGACAGCTTTTTTCCGTTCTTTTCGGCAAGTCTCAAACCCTTGAAGGGAGCGGAAAGAAAGGTGAAGGGATAGACAAGCAGGATACGCAAAGCGTCGTAAATCAGACGGAATCCGCCGATTCCGTGCCAGATCACGCCGCCGAAGGCGCCGGCATAGATGGCCCACAGGAAGAAAACCGCCAAAAAGGCGACGGCCAGCGTAATGCTGTTGCAATAAAGGGTGAAGACCGGCACGATGCAGAGGGACAGGATTCCGCAGACGATGGGAAAGGGCTGAAAATCGCCCTTTTTGGCAAGATAGAGGGTGGTAACCAGAAAGAGAACGGCATAGGCGACGGTAAAGCCCAGCCGCATCCCGCCGGCAAAGCCGAAGTCTATCAGCAGGAAGAGGGCGACAAAGGACAGAAGGATGAAGATCAGATCCTTTTTGTCGGCGGCGGCTGTTTTGCGGGGGAAATTCCGAAAATCGGATGCGGGAATGTCGTATGAACTCGGCTGATTATACATAATTATCGGTTCCTTTCGCTTTATTTTGTAGAAAATGGGCTTATTTTTTCAGGTTTCTGAAGTTCCGATAGCATCGGTTGATCCCTGCTGCCGCAGAAAGAAGATGGAGAATCAGCAGGGCGGCAAGGACAGCGGCGGTGCAGAGCAGGGCGGGGAAGAAGACAGTGAGAGCGTAATGAAAGCAGACGGGAAGCAGGATCCCCATTGCAAGCAGAATCAGGGAGAGAAGAACGGCGGCGACGGTGAACTTACGGATTGGTGAATCGGGATTCCGAATCCATTGGCGCAGATTCAGGTACAGTACGGTTTCTGCGGCAAAAATCGGGATAAAGCACAGGATCAGCGCAGGAAAGATCAGACCCATCAAGGAACCACCGTTTCGGATTGCTTCATTGGTCCATCGGTTGGCAAGGTACAGGAAGGCGGCGAGCGTCAGGGAAAGGGCAATAGCATATGCCGCCGATAGGATGGCGGATTTTTTCACGGTTCTCCCTCTTCGTCTGTGTACTCCAGCAGATCGCCCGGTTGGCAGTTCAGTTCCCGGCAGAGGGCTTCCAGAGTGGAGAATCGGATGGCCTTTGCACGGTTGTTCTTCAGGATGGACAGATTGACCGGGGTAATGCCGACCTTATCGGCAAGCTCTCCCAGAGAGATTTTGCGCTTGGCCATCATGACATCCAGATTGATTTGTATCTTCATTTTTGTATCACGCTGCCCTTCATTATATGGTCAGACTGTTTTCGTCGCTCAGTTCGGTTGCCGCCGCAAAGACCTGCACCAGTACCTGTAGAAGAAATCCGATCAGAAGGATTCCGATTCCCAGAATAAACAGGGAGAAGTATTTGAAGGTGAACAGCAGGCAGAGAACCGATACCGCCATGGCGAGATAGCTGACGATGCGGAAAAGGTTGGTGTTCTCACGGATGAACAGTCGGTCGTGAACGATGTTCCAGAGAATCCGCATCAGCAGGGAGACGGCGGCAAAACAGAGGGGATAGGCAATGTAGAAGGCGATCAGCAGATCGGTGTATCCTCCTTCCGGATAGTCCGCACGGGTGGTGAAATACCATTCCAGAAGGGATCCGGCGCCAAACAGCAACACCAGAGAGCCTGCCAGAATCAGTGCGGCAAAGCTGAAACAGAAGATACCGAGGAATTTTTGTCTTTTCATGGAAAGTACTTCCTTTCGTTGTGTTGCTCTGATTATAGCACACGCATTTTCGTTTGTCAATAGGTTTTTATCGAAAAACGATAATTTTTTATTGAAAAAGGAAAGCACTGCAAGGCCTTGCCTTTGCAGTGCTTTCTCAGATGCGGTTTGCTTTGTTTTCCGACGGGCGAATCGGACTTGCCGGGGCTGATCCGCCCGAGCCTCTCATGACAGGTGGGCAGACAGATAATCCCGGAATTTCGGGTACCACCACTCGCTGTACCCCACAAATCTGGGATGGATGGGATCTTCCATGTATCGGTCGTAGTCGGCGGGGGAGACTGCCAGCATATCGGGATCGTTCCAGAGGTCGAGAATCCCGAAATCCATCTCCTCGGAGAGATGGTAGAGCAGGTCGATCATCCGACGGTAGTTCAGACTGTCAAAACGGGTTCCGGTGTAGAAGAAGATGGGACAGCCCCAGGTGCGTTTGGCGTAGTTCACGATCTCCCGGATGGCGTCCTCAATGGCCGAGATGGAGAGATTCTGAGAGGCGTCGTTGGTGGACAGCTGGCAGACGAAGGCATCGGCACGGATGTCGGTGGGAAGGCGTCCGTGTTTCATGCGTGCCACATAGCTGTCGTCCCCCATCCCCGCCATGGTGGTGCCGCAGACGGCTTCTTTGTATAGAATGATGCCGTCCCGCTCTGCCAGCAGATCGGCAAAGGAAATCCCGCCTGCCGCCGATCCCTCGGTGACAGAGGAGCCGAGAAAGAGAATGGTTTTACCTTTGAGACAATTCATGGATCTGACCTCGTACATAGCTTTTTTGATAATCTCAGTCTAGCACACCTCCCTTTATTTGTCAAGATCTTTTTGGATGTCTCTCCGTTTTTTTGCTTTTTCATAAAATCATCTTGCATTTGCAAATGAAATCTGCTATAATAAAAAAGATAACGCTGTATAAGGAGGGTGAAACATGAAGACAGGCGAATCGGATAAAAAACTGCGAGCCAGACTGTTTACGGAACTGGTCAAGGAGCAAAAGGTGGATCCCTCCCATATGACCACCGCCCAGTGGATGGATCTGTATGCCGAGCTGGGGCGCAGAGTTGCCGCAGAAAAGGCATCCCAGGCTCTGAAGACGCCTACGGGTGAGGAATCTGCCGTTCCCGATTGGGATGAGGCAAAACGGCAGTCCAAATTGGCAATTCTTCGGGTAAGGGAACTTCCGGACGATTTTGTGAATCCGTGGTTGAACGACCCTCGCCTTTCGGGAGTATGGTTCGACTACCTTCCCGACGCTCTGGATTTCTGTCTTTCCTGCATCGGGCGGGTGGACATTCTCCTGATTTCGCTGATTACGGGAAAATCCCCTGCGGAGGTCATCGACGGGCTTCGTGGGAGAATCTATCAGGATCCCGGACTTTGGGAGGAATGTTTTTATCGGGGCTTCGTCTCTGCCGAGGAATATTTGACGGGCAATCTGAATACCAAGCTGACCCTTGCACGCAGGGCAGACAGCTACTATGACGGCTGGTTTTCCGATCAGGTTCGGGCACTGGAGGCGGCATTGCCTTCGGGACAGACCCCGGACGGCATCTATGTGGGGCTTGGTTCTCCCTTTGTCATGCCGTGGATCATCGACCAATTCATCTGCTATATGCTGGGAGGCAGACTGTACAGTCTGACCGAGCCCGACTATATACCGTCGGAGTATCGGACGGTCTATGACTCTGCATCTGCGACCTGGTATATACCCGAAAAGGGCAGATACCGCCATTCCTCCCGATCAACCAGAGTCTGGGGAACCCCCCGCATGGAGGCGCTTCACATTCTGGAACGCACCCTCAACGGCAGAGTGCCGCAGGTTTTTGATGAGACCTCCGCAGGCAGAGCGGTCAACCGAAGCGAAACCCTTCTCGCCTGTGAAAAGCAGAGGCTTATGCGTCAGGCGTTTTCCGATTGGGTGTGGAAGGATGAGCATCGGGCAAACCTGCTTCAAAAGGCCTATCAGGAGCGTTTTTGCAGAATCGTCCCCCGCCGCTTTGACGGCAGCCGTCTGACCCTGCCCGATCTGTCGGAGAATGCCCGACTTTATCCCTATCAGAAGGATGCGGTCGCCAGAATGCTGGCATCCCGGAATGTCCTTCTCGCTCACGATGTGGGATCGGGCAAAACCTATGAAATGGTGGCGGCGGCGGTGGAAATGAAGCGTATGGGAATCGCCGCAAAGCCGATGTTCGTGGTTCCAAACCACATTGTCGGGCAGTGGGAAGATATATTTAAGCTGATGAAGCCGGATGCCGTTCTTTTGGTGGTGGATCCCAAGAATTTCACCCCGAAAAAGAGGGAATCACTGCTGATTCGGGCGAAAGAGGGGGAGTTTGACGGGATTATCGTCCCGTACAGCTGTTTCGAGCAGATTCCCCTGTCTCCCGAATGCCGCAGAGAAGGACTGTCGGCGGAGCTTGACAAACTGAGCGAGCAGATTCGCCGCTGTCCGAAGGTGTCTGCCCGGGTGCGCAGCAGAGAGCGCAGACTTCGGGAGCAGATTCCGGAGCTGGATCGGATGATCCGATCCGAAACCTCCCCCGTGGGCTTTGATGAGCTTGGCGTGGACGCTCTGTTTGTAGACGAGGCCCACAACTTCAAGAATTACCCCATCGACACCAAATGCGAAGGATTGCTGGGAATCAACCGAAACGGTTCTGCCAAATGCGTCGATCTCATGGAAAAGGTCCGTCTGATTCAGAAGGCGGGCGGGAGAGTGGTCTTCGCCACCGGAACGCCCATCACCAATTCGGTCAGTGATATGTATATCATGCAGAGTTATCTGCAAAACGACGAACTGGAGCGGCTGGGAATTGCCCATTTTGACGCATGGACCGGCATGTTTGCCGAAAAGACGGCGGATTTTGAGATTGATGTGACCACCCGCAGTTACCGTCTGACTTCCCGCTTCGGCGCCTTCCACAATCTGCCCGAATTGACAAACCTCTTCGGGATGATTGCCGATTTCCACAGCATGGAGCATTCGGACGATCTGCCTCTGTTTGAGGGCTATTCCGATGTCTATCAGGAAAAATCCGAGCGGCTTTCCGAATATCTGATTACCCTGTCCGACCGTGCCGACGGGGTGCGGTCGGGAAGCGTGGCGAGAAGCGTGGATAATCTGCTGAAAATCACCACGGACGGGCGTAAAGCGGCACTGGATCTTCGCCTGGTTGATCCGACCGCCCCCTTTGATCCCTCCTGCAAGGCGGCTCTGTGTGCCCGCCGAGCGGCGGAAATCTTTCACAGTGGAGAGAAAGAGCGGCTGACTCAGCTGATCTTCTGTGACAGCTCGGTACCAAAAGCCTCTTTTAATCTGTATGACGAACTGCGCCGCCTGCTGATTTTGCAGGGCGTGCCGGAGAATCAGATCGCCTTCGTTCACGATTATGAGAGCGATAAGGAGAGGGAAACCCTCTTCTCGGCGGTCAATGAGGGAAGTATCCGAATTTTGCTCGGATCCACTCAAAAGCTGGGAATCGGCGTCAATGTACAGGAGCGTCTGGCGGCCATCCATCATCTGGATCTGCCCTGGCGGCCTGCCGATCTGACCCAGCGGGAAGGCAGAATCCTGCGTCAGGGCAACCGGAATGCCAGGGTGCAGATCTTCCGTTATATTACCGTCGGAAGTTTCGACGCCTATTCCTGGCAGCTTCTGGAAACCAAGCAGAAATTCATCTGCGCACTGCTGTCGGGATCGGTTCAGAGTCGGGACGGCGAGGATGTGGATTCGGTGGTGCTGGATTATGCCGAGATCAAGGCGCTGTCGCTGGGCAATCCTCTGCTTCGCAAGCGTGCGGAGGCTTCAAGCGAGATCTACCGCCTGACCTCTTTGCAAAGGGGTTGGCAGGAAAACCGCCGCAAATGCGAGAAGGCCGCCGCCGAACTGCCGGGAAAGATCGACTCCCTCAGGGAGCAGGTCAGCCATGTTGTTCATGACATTGCGGGACTGTCCGACAGCCCGCCCTCCGGCGGTGAAAATGCCAAGCATATCGGAGAGGTGATCCTGACCGCCCTTTCGGGCTGGATCGGCGAGAATACCGAACGGGAGCTGACCGGGTATCGGGGCTTTACCCTGATCCTGCCTGCGGGAATGACCAAGGAGAAGCCCTATCTCTGGGTGCAGGGCAGTGAACGGTATTATGTGGAGGCGGGAAATACCCCCATCGGTATGATCCGCCGTCTGGATCGCCGCCTGTCCACCCTGACCGAGGTGCTGATCGAGTTCAACCGCCGTCTGGAGCAGTCGGAGCAGGAGCTTGCCGAACTGAATGCGATCCTGGAAAAGCCCGATCCCTATGCCGAGCGGCTGACTCAATTGGAAGAGCGTCTTCGTGCCATTGACCGCCGTCTGGGACTGGTCAAGCCCGGGTGACACTTGCCGCTGCCCGAAGGATTCCCTTCGGCGCCGGCATTGGTGAGAAGTCTGAAAAGAATTGTTTTCCAAACGGAAAGTGACTGTCGGAGCGGCAGTCCTTTCGGCGATCCCGAAAACGGTCAAACCTTCCGGTTTGAAAGAAAGGTCCGGTCATGAAAATGACAACACTGAGAGCCTATACCCCCGATGACTGTGCGGCCATGGCAAAGCTGTTTTACGATACCGTCCATTTTGTCAATGCGGCGGACTATACCGAAGAAGAGCTGAATGCCTGGGCAACCGGAACGGTGGATCTTTCGGCATGGAACGCCTCCTTTCTGGAACATCATACTCTGGTCGCCGTGCAGGATGAGATTCTTGTGGGCTTTGGCGATATAGATCGGTCGGGTTATCTGGATCGGCTGTATGTCCACAAGGATTATCAGCGTCAGGGGATCGCAACCGCCCTCTGCGACGGGCTTGAGCAGTGGATCGGAGCAGGGAAGATTACGACTCACGCCTCCGTCACCGCAGTCCCCTTTTTTGAAAAGAGGGGATATGTTGTTCTGAAAAAACAGCAGGTCGAACGCCGGGGCGTCCTTTTGACCAATTATGTCATGGAAAAGGGATAAAAAATCGGTGAATGCAGAAATTGCCGTCATATCCAGACAGGGCTGTTCCAAATGGAAGCATTTGGGGCAGCCCTGTGACGGTTCACGGATTCGCCGTCGGTCGCAACGGGAGGAGATCCTTTCGATCCCATTTTACTGTAATCCGGAAGACGGCCGTATGTCCTGTTTCAGAGCCGTGGAAAAACACAAAATTTTCCCGTTTTTTCCAAAAACCCTTGCATTCATGCCGTTTTTGTGTTATACTATCTCCAAATGAGTGAAAACGAAAATGCGATCAGGAGGATCAGTTCAATGAATAAGCGTTATTTTATCGGCGGCGCATGGCCGTATGCCAATAATTCCCTTCATGTGGGGCATCTTGCCGCCCTTCTGCCCGGCGATGTCATCGCCCGCTACGGCAGACTGAAGGGCTATGATGTGATTTATGTTTCGGGTACCGACTCCCACGGAACCCCCATTACCGAGCGTGCAAAGCGGGAGAAGGTGTCACCTGCCTCCATCGCCGAGCATTACCATGAGGAGTTTACCCGCGATTTCGCATCCCTGAACTTCTCCTACGACAAGTATACTGCCACCTTTACCGACTACCATAAGAAGGGCGTTCAGGATATTTTCCGGAAAATTCAGGAGAACGGCTACTTCTATGAGACCACCGAGGAGCAGGACTACTGCGAAACCTGCGGCAAGTTCGTCTCCGACCGTGAGATCGAGGGCAAATGCCCGGTCTGCGGAAAGATCACCCGGGGCGATCAGTGCGAATTCTGTATGGCATCCTTTGATTCCTCTGCCCTGACCGACAAGCACTGCCGCACCTGCGGAAATCCCACCTCCACCCGAACCAACAAGCACCTGATGTTCGCCCTGTCCAAGTTCCAGAAGCCCATTGAAGCGTTTGCCGAAAAAATGGCGCCCCATTGGCGGCTCAATGCGGTCAATGAGACCAAAAAGTACCTGACTCAGGGTCTGCCCGACAGAGCCGCAACCAGAGATCTGGATTGGGGAATTGAGGTTCCCGTCCCCGGCTATGAGTCCAAGCGGATCTATGTCTGGTTCGAGGCGGTGCTGGGCTATATGACCACCGGCAGATGGGTTGCCGAGCAGAGAGGCATCGACTTCGACGAATATATGAAGGACGACGGCAATCTGAACAACTACTATGTTCACGGCAAGGACAACATCCCCTTCCACACCGTCATCTTCCCGGCTCTCCTGATGGCGACCGATCCCGATTACTGCCTGCCTACCCATATTGTCTCCTCCGAGTATGTCAATGTCAACGATGACAAAATGTCCAAATCCAAGGGCAACATGATCTCGGTACACGAGCTGGCAGAGAAGTATCCTGCCGACTGCGTTCGTTTTTATACCATGCTGTACAGTCCCGAGCGGCGTGATGTGAACTTCTCCGTCTCGGATATGATTGCCACCTATAATAAGTATCTGGCGGGAGGCCTGGGAAACTTTGTCAACCGGAATCTGTCCTTTATCAAGAAGAAGTTCGGCGGCGTGATTCCCGAAGGGACGGTGGATGCCGAGGTTCGCGCCTATGTGGAGGGTCTGTATACCTCCATCGGGGACAAGATCGACGGCGGCGAGCTTCGCTCGGCAGTAGAAGATATGGTGAGTCTGATCGGCTATGCAAACAAGTACTATGACGATCAGAAGCCCTGGGTTCAGGCCAAGGAAGAGGATCTGACGCCCTTCTGGAACACCACTGCGACCTGTCTCTATCTCATGGCGAATATGGCAAATCTGTTTGCTCCCGTCATTCCCACCGGATGCGGGAAGCTGGCAGAGACTCTGCAAATGGGCAAGCTGAGTTGGACGCCCGCAGAGCTGACCCTGCCCCTGGCCCTCGGCGAGGTTCCGATCCTGTACGCTCGAATCGACGAGAAGACCTTATAATAGCTGAATTTTCCGTTGGAACTTTATTCAAAAAAGTTCCAACGGATTGTTCTCACCGAAATCCGAAACCGTAGGGGCGACCATCGGTCGTCCACAAGATGAGGAATTGTCATAATACGGTCGGTAGGGGCGACCATCGGTCGTCCTCAAGATGAGCCTTTGTCGCAATGCGGTCGGTAGGGGCGACCATTGGTCGTCCTCAAGATGAGGTTTTGTTGCAATACGGTCGGTTCGCACGATGATGCGGGATAACGGACGACCAATGGTCGCCCCTACATGTTGTGGGATAACGGACGACCGATGGTTGCCCGTACGATGCCGTGGGT
>JBJDZJ010000122.1:0-2136 GCA_051867915.1 Eubacteriales bacterium | reverse complement strand
ATTCTACCATAGGAGGCTCTTTTTTTCAATTGTCCGTTTTTAACGGACTTGTGCAGAAACAGAATGGGGGTATAAGCTTATCGGACCGTCTGATAAAATCAATGACGCCTTGTAAAAATATAGCTTCTGAACAAACGCTTGTCCTTTGTTCCGCTCGTTCTTCCGACATTTACGCCACCAGAACCGACTGTCACAAAGGTTTGCCCCGGTTCACCGGGAATGACTTCCATATCAACCTTGAATTTGAACTGTTTTCCATACTTTTGAACGAAATACATTCCAACCATGGCGACCTCGTTTGGAACAGTCAAAGAGCCAAGCTGATAATCCTCGTACCGAAGGACGGAATAGCAATAATTTGTTTTACTGCAAAATGCAACCCCTTCGAAGCTGACACAGAACCATTCTGCTTCGGCAATTTGCTGTTCTGCTTCTTTGAATATCTCAAACTGTTCAAGGATCAGTGCATTGGTGTTTTTGGATATGGAGATTTGTACGGTCTTCTGACTGACCATTCCTCCAATAGTAAAAGAGACAGCGACAAGCACTATGTAAACGATGAACCGGATGAATTCAAATTCATATATAACTGCACGCAGTCCCCAAAAAATCAGCAAGCCCCCCAGACAATTTCCGACAGCCGACAGAAATACAACCAGAGTATCTTTCGGGGCTTTGGGTACACGCACACCCCAAACGGTATAGCTGTAAACATTCGCCATCCGATACATACACCAGCCGACCAACAATCCTCCAATCACCGTCAACATGATCATCATAGGAAAAGGAGACGACATCTCATCCAAGATGATTACAAGCAATTCCTGAGTAGAAATTCCGAGGATAATTCCAAGTAAAATAAGCAGCGCACAAATAACTTCTTTCATAATTTAAAATAAACCTCCTGATTATTTAACCGTCTTTTGAACAACACAATCGCTAATATTGACATTATTGCCTACCCAAATTCGAACAATTTGAACTCCGGTAACATCTATTTCAAATTCGATTGGTTTTGCAACCGATGAAATATCATTCATTAGAAAAAGATATGTTGAAGATTCATATTCACCTGATGAAAAATCTCGAACTGATATAGTTCCATCGGTATTTGAAATATAAGTATTTCCATTTCCGTATGCTGTAAGCGTTAGAGTGTTATATTCCCCATTTATTATATAGATAATATATCCATAGTTTTGAAGGATTGCCTTCGAAATTACATTTCTATGATTATTACCATATATATCCTTTTCAGAATCAGTCAATGTACAATCCCTTAAATATACTTCCAAATTATTCAATTCTACCGGCGCATACTCCGCATAATATGACTTTTTCTCCTGCAACCCCTGATCTGACGGGAAATATTGCAGTGCCGCATTGATAATGCCAAGCGCCGTTTCCCAGTCTTTGGCGGGTGTGACAAATGCCGCATCCGCTTCGGAAAGCGCATTGCTGACATAGGTCTTTTCATATACCGTGATTTTGGCCTGAATATCGCTTTCCTCCGGCAGCGCCTGCGCCGCCTTTTTCAGCAGCGACACGGCGCCCATATAATCCTTTTCGGAAGCCAGCGTCTCAGCCTGTGAAAAAACATTCTGCTTGTACTGATTCGTGCAACGCTCAATTGCGTTCCGGGCGTCGGAATAATTGGAATCTCCCTCAATTACCAGTTTGTACTGAGCAATCGCATCGGTGTAATTTGCCAGTTTTTCAAGATCAACTGCCGCCGAATACGCCGCCTTCGACGCCAGTGATCCGTCGATTTTTTTCAATGTTTCCCTATAGCCGTCGGGAGTTACATTGGTTCCGCTGACCACCTTTTCAATGACTCCGAGTTTGTTTTTGACTTCTTTTTCGGTCAGCTCATCGGATAGCGCTTTGTCGTTGATTTCATTGCAAAGCTCGACTATCTGATCCTGTGCGCTCATTTCAAGAGCATAGTTCCCTACAAATTGGCTGTTGTAGAGATCAATGGCATTGGCATACTCGCTGCTTTGGATGTAAGCGACAAATTTCTGAAGCTGTTCTTCGGAAGATTGAACACCGCTTGAAGCAGGTGCAGTCGGAACATCAGAACCGTCAACGGTAGTGGCAGACTGTGAGGTTGTGGTTTTCTTTTTCGTTACATCC
>JBJDZJ010000121.1:0-2164 GCA_051867915.1 Eubacteriales bacterium | reverse complement strand
ATGCCTACAAGTGCTATGAGCCTGCCGATCTGTTTGAAATGATGGAGCGGGGAATGCGTGCCAAACTGCGGATCATGAAGCAGTATCCGCATATGGCGGCCTTCGTTGTGAAAGCCTTTTACGAAAAGGATACGGAAATCAGCAGGGAAATACAGAGCAGTTATCGGAAGTATTTTGATAAAAAAGCCGCAAATGCACTGGAGTCGCTGAACCCCGACGATTTTGTCCCGGGACTGGATCTTCAGATGATGTATCGGGAAATGTACTGGGCGTCGGAGGGCTATCTGTGGGAGATGCTCCGGCAGGGCGGACTGGATGCCGATCGGATGGAGAAGGATTTCGAGCGTCTGCTTGGATTCTGGAAATCGGTCTATAAACGAAAGGAGAAGCAGGATGAAAGCGATCACAACGACTGATCTGACCAAGTATTACGGAAAATCCCGCGGCATTGCGGGTGTCAGCCTTTCGGTTGAGGAGGGGGATTTCTTCGGGTTCATCGGACCCAACGGTGCAGGCAAAAGCACCACCATCCGCATACTGCTGGGACTGATCTCTCCGAGCGGCGGGTCTGCCGAACTCTTCGGTCAGGATGTGACAAAACACAAATACACCATTCTGAAAAATGTGGGCTATCTTCCCTCGGAGACCCAATTCTATAACGGAATGCGGGTTCGGGAGATCCTGCGGCTGTCTGCCGATCTTCATAAGAAGGATTGCTCGGCAGAGGCCAAACGGCTGTGCGACCGACTGGAGCTGGACACCTCCCGCAAAATCGAGGAGCTTTCCCTCGGAAATCGGAAAAAGGTCGGCATTGTCTGCGCCATGCAACACGATCCGGGGCTCTACATTCTGGACGAGCCGACCAGCGGGCTGGATCCTTTGATACAGAGGGAATTCTACGCCCTTCTGAAGGAGAAAAATGCGGGCGGAGCCACCGTTTTTCTGTCCTCCCACATTCTTTCGGAAGTTCAACGCTACTGCAGGCACGCCGCCGTGATCCGGGAAGGGGCCATTCTGGCATGCGACAGTGTGGAAAACCTCGGTCACACCGGCGCAAAACGGGTGACGCTTCGGGGAGTGGAAGCCCTTCCTCCCCTGGATGGGATCAGAGATATGAAAATCACGCCCGATGCCCTGACCTTTTTGTACAGCGGGAAACCCGATTTGCTTCTGAAAACCCTGTCCGATCTGCCGCTGACCGATGTTTCCATTGCGGAACCCGATCTGGAAGAGGTCTTCCTGCACTACTATGCAAAGGAGAATCACGAAAATGACCCTGCTTAAACACGAACTCAAACGGGGCAGAACCGCCCTTGCGGTCTGGACGGCGGCTGTCGCCTTCATGCTGGGACTTTGCGTGCTGATCTACCCCGAGATGGCGACTCAGATGGGAGATGTCAGCGCCATGTTTGCCAATATGGGCAGTTTTTCCGCCGCTTTTGGCATGGATCGGATCAATTTCGGAGAATTTGTCGGATTTTTCGGAGTGGAATGCGGCAATGTGCTGGGTCTGGGCGGCGCGTTCTTTGCGGCGCTTCTGGGGATTTCCGCACTGGCAAAGGAGGAAAAGGAGCATACCGCCGAATTCCTGTTGACTCACCCGATTTCAAGAACCCGGGTTCTTGTCGACAAGCTCCTGTCCGTTCTCCTTCAGATCGTGATCTTCAACACAATCGTCATCGCCGTCACCGCAGTCTGCGTATGGATCATCGGGGAAGAGGCACCTTTGAAACCCCTTGCGCTGATGTTTCTCGCCTATTTTCTGATGCAGTTTGAGATTGCCGCCGTCACCTTCGGGCTTTCCGCCTTTCTGCGGCGCAGCAGTCTTGGTATCGGTCTCGGACTGGCAGCCCTGTTCTATTTTCTGAATATAATCGCCAACCTGACCGACAGCGCAAAATTCCTCAAATATCTGACCCCCTTCGGCTATACCGACGGTGCCGATATCATCGCAGAGGGTTCCATCAACATGGCATATCTGGCGGTGGGCATGACCTTCGCCCTTGTCGGGATCGCACTGGCATTTGGGAAGTATCGGAAAAAGGACATTGCCTGATTCCGGTCGCTTATATTGAAAATCAAAACCACCCGCTTGACGGGTGGTTTTGATCAGCTTGTCGAAAAAGCTAAAGTGATTAGCAAATTGCGCAAAAGTTTTCGTCCA
>JBJDZJ010000120.1:0-10987 GCA_051867915.1 Eubacteriales bacterium | reverse complement strand
AGATCTATTTCGATTTCTCGGGCTATTCGGATATGGCAATCGGCATGGGAAGGATGTTCGGATTTCACTTCCCCGAAAACTTTGACTATCCCTATATTTCGGGTTCTGTCACCGAGTTCTGGCGCAGGTGGCATATGACTCTGTCGGGCTGGTTCCGGGACTATGTCTATATCCCTTTGGGCGGCAATCGGAAGGGGCTTCCCCGTCAGATTGTCAATCTGCTGATTGTCTGGATGCTGACCGGCCTCTGGCACGGCGCCGCCTGGAACTTCCTTTTGTGGGGACTGCTTTACGGCGTTCTCCTGATTCTCGAAAAGCTGTTTTTGCTGAAATGGCTGAAAAAATGCCCTGCGGCGGGACATCTGTATACCCTGCTGTTCGTGATTCTGGGCTTCGTGCTTTTCGGAGCGGCGACGGTCGGCGAGGCGGGAGCGAATCTTGCCGCCATGTTCGGCTTCGGCGGTCTGCCGTTTCTTACGGGGGAGACCCTCTACTATCTTGGCAGCTTCGGGATTCTCTTTGTTCTCGGCATCGTGGGCTCTACTCCGCTGGTCAGGAAGGCGTGGACAAAGCTGCCGGACGGCGTTCGCACCGTCCTGGAACCCATCCTTATGGTGGGCGGTCTGGCGGTGGTCACCGCCTATCTGGTGGACGGATCCTTCAATCCCTTCCTGTATTTCAGATTCTGACCCCACGCCCTTCATACGGGTAATGAATGGCAATTTCGACGGAAAAGTTCGACTTTTTCCGTATATCAGGCAAAGTTGAGGCGATGGTATGAGCAAAACGAGCAATAAGAGCAGAATCAGGAGTATCGTGATTCTGTCCCTGTTCCTGCTCTTTCTCGGGGGATTCGGGCTTGCCGGGATCCTGATTCCCGATAAAACGATGTCCGTTGAGGAGCGCAGGGAACTGGGACAGCTTCCCGAATACGACAGGGAGCAGGGATTCTCTGCCTATATGAATCAGATGGACGCCTATCTGGCCGATCAGTTTCCCCTACGGCTGACCTTTCGGCGGCTGAAGGTGGGATTTGCCACCTATCTTCTGGGGCAGTCGGATGTCAACGGCTACACCGTCAAAAACGGCAGTGAGTTTGAGCAGATTTATCCGCTCAATGAGCAGAATCACAACCATACCGCAAAGGTTCTGGCAGAGCTGATCGACAGCCGTTTTTCCGACTGTCGGGTCTATTACAGCGTCATCTACGACAAGGGTTACTATGCCGATAAGGGGCTGGGGCTGGATTACGACGCCCTGCTGGCCTGCTATGAAGACGCCCTTTGTGAGAAGGCGGAGTATATTGACCTTTCCGATTGCCTGACGCTGGAGGATTTCTACAAAACCGATATTCATTGGCGGCAGGAGAATTTGGACGCCGTTGTCTCCCGCCTGTCACAGATCATGGATTTTGAACCCTTTGCCGACGGGGAGCTGACGGCGGTGGAGGCGGGCGATTTTTACGGTGTTCTGTACGGTCAGGCGGCCTTTCCCGTAGGGAAGGACACTATGGTCTACCTGACAGGCGACCTGCTCCGGAATTGTCGGGTGACAATCCTGAACGGAAACGGCGAGGAGACGGGTTCGGTCTACGATACGGAGGCCTTTGCCGACAGCGATGACAAATACGATCTCTTTCTCGGCGGGGAAAATGCGGTGACGGTCATCGAGAATCCCGACGCTGAGAGCGATCGGAATCTGATTCTGTTCCGGGACAGTTTTGGGCGCAGTCTGTCCCCGCTGATGCTCAAATCCTACAGGCAGATCACGCTGGTGGATCTGAGATGGGTCAAAACCCGGCATCTGTCCCTGTTTGAGGATGTTCTTCCCACGGGGGAGAACACCGATGTGCTCTTTCTGTACAGTGCGCAGGTGCTGAACTCCATGTATTATGAGTAAAAAAGCAAAACAATCCCTCCCGACCTTGAAAATCGGGAGGGGTTGTGATAGAATCGGAAACAGGAGGTCTGTCAGGCGTCCTTGATGGGAGCGGCGGCATCGCCGGACAGATAGCGGATGGAGCGTTCCACCGAGGTCTTTTCCACATCGGTCAGAGGCTCGGATGCGTAACGATAGTCGAAGGATTTGGCGAATTTGGACACATTCTCGCACAGGGAGGACAGATAGCCGCTTTGCAGATCGGACAGCTCGGAGGTAAAGTCGGACAGTTCCTTCTTGTTCATCTCTCCTTTGGCGGCGTCCAGCAGTCTGGCGGCGTGATCCAGACAGAAATAGGGCTGGGAGCGGAATTTCTTCCGGAATTCGTCGTCCGTCTTCCACATATAGGCGGCGTTGGACAGCAGACGCTTCTCATTTGCCTCGATTCTGCCGCAGACATAGCAGGAGGACGCCAGATCGGAAAGCATTTTGCCGTATTTTTCGGGCGAGGGCTTGAAGAGACCCTTCTTCCCCAGCTTGTCCGATACCTCGCTCAGATGGCTCTCCAGCATCAGCGCCAGCGGCAGTCGCTTGGCAATTCGGAGCATTTTGGAAAAATGGTTGGCGCAGAATCCCTGCTCGTTGGTCTTGATTCGAATGTCCGGCTCCATCATGGATGCGCCTAAGATGATCTCCAGCTCATCGGACTCCAGCTTGGACGCCAGGGTACAGAAGGGACATTTGCAGCTGCCCTCCTGCATATTTTCCTCGAAGACTTCATTGATCGGTATGGTATAGATGGTCTCTGCCATGACATATTCTCCTTGTATAAATTTACATAAACGGACGGTTTACTATGGAAGTTCAACAAAACGGACGGGATTTGACGGTATTTGGGGCGGATTTTTTCGACCCCGATCTGATTTTTGACTGTGGACAGTGCTTCCGCTTTTCCAAAAAGGACGGAATCTGGTCGGGAATCGCCTTCGGAAAGCGGCTGTCGGTGCAGATGGCAGGTGATCGGGTGATTCTGCCCGACTGTACAAAATCGGATTTTGACTCCCTTTGGAAGGGCTATCTGGGGCTGTCCGAGGACTATGCTGCCATCCGACGGGAACTGTCCGCTCTGGGGGACGCCCATCTTGCCGACGCCATGGAGGCGGGGAAGGGAATCCGGATTCTGCGGCAGGAGCCGTGGGAGGCGCTGTGCAGTTTTGTGATCTCTCAGAACAACAACATCGGACGAATCCGAAAAATCATCGAAACGCTGTGCAGGACATACGGAAGAGAGCTGCCCGACGGCGATCATGCGTTTCCCACCCCTGCCGAGCTGTCGGCGGCATCCGAAGACGATCTGCGGGCCCTGGGACTGGGCTATCGGGCGGATTATGTCATTCAGCTGTCCCGATCGGCGGCAGACGGAAGTCTGGATCTTCAGGCGATCGGCAAGATGCCGACGCCGCAGGCGACGGAAGCCCTGTGCAAGGTTCGGGGCGTGGGGGTCAAGGTGGCGTCCTGCGCCCTGCTGTTCGGATTCGGAAAGGACGACGCCTTTCCGGTGGATGTCTGGGTCAAGCGGATCCTCGGCAAATATTACCCGGAATACGGAGGGAAAGCTCCCGATTTCGGGCGATATGCGGGACTTTGTCAGCAATATCTCTTTTACTATGAGCGATGGATCGGGGAAAAACGGGATGGGTAGGTTTGGCGCCCGGGAAAATGATTCTTCCCGGGGTGTCTTCGGTCGCTTTCCGACCGTATACCGACTCCCTTGATGTTCTGTTTTCTTGTGGGAAGTTTTTGAGGGGATTCAGGGGAACTTTTTTCAAAAAGTTCCCCTGAATTGTTTTGATTAAATTTCCACTCCGTTTTTCTTCAGAAGCTCTCTTGCGGTTTCGACCGAGTCTACACCGGTGGCATTCTTGACCGGAGCAAATTCACGCTCACGGACAACCTCGTAGCTCAGGCAGGAGTCCATCAGATGGATCATGTCCAGTACCAGTGTCTCGAACTTGTATCCGTTGGGGGTTGTGGGCTTCCGGAGAACACCGTTTTCGTCCAGATAGGGGATCTTTTTCTCAACCACATGGGTGGGCATGGAATTCTTCAGAATGTCCTCCAGCTTGGATACCTTGAACATATAGTTCAGGATCACGCCGAACTTGTACTGAAGCTCGCCCTTGTCGTCCCGAAGATTCTTCATGTCTTCGGTGATCTCGTAGTACTCTACGATAGAGGGCTTGCCGTCCTCCAGGCAGAGAACGCCGATCTTCTCGGTGGGATTTGCCTTGGCGACGACCTTTGCACCGCATTCACGGCCGGAGGCGATGGTGGCACCCACAAAGGCGGGATCGTTGATGCGCTGGCAGACATTGTCTACCGCAAAGACGGTCAGCCACTCGATGCCCTCTGCCTTGATCTGATCCAGATAGCCTGCCTTTACCAGAGAGGTGAACCAACCGCCGTTGCCGTTGGGGGACAGGGAAATCTTGTCCTTTGCTTCCAGATAGATCTTGCCGTTGTAGTCAACGGAGGGCGCCATTTCCTGAATGAAGAAACGGATATGACCGGCATCGTAGCCGAAATAGTTGTGCTCTTTGAAGAAGGAAACGGTGGCATCGTTGTTCTTTTCGCTGGTCATGATGAAAAGGGGAATCCATGCGCCGGTGCGTTTGACCACATCCATCATATTGTTGATGAGGCACTGGAAAATGTACAGTTCACGGTTGACGCCGATGGGATAGGTTCCCTTGGGACCGTCGTAGCCAAGGCGAGTTCCCTGACCGCCTGCCAGCAGGACGGCTCCTACCTTTTCGGCCTTCAGGGCTTCAATGCCGACCGATTCGAATTTTTCACGGTTTGCCTCGATTTCGGGGATCTCCAGCGCACCCAGAGGGGAGAGAACACCCTTTTCGACCTTCATTTCCTCTCTTTTCAGCAGATCCAGAAGGGACCAGTCGATCTTCTCGATCTGGGAAAGAAGGGAGGCTCTGGATTTCTCGTCAAGCTCGTCATAGTATGCGAGCAGATGGGACTGACCGTGCTCCTTCAGCAGTTTGCATGCTTCACTGTAATTCATTTGTGGACACCATACCTTTCCTGTATTCGAAACCTGCCCGACAGGAGTCGGAAGGCTTGCTTTTATGCGGCCGGCGGTCGGTATCTTCCTTCGTCGGTCTTTCTTCTATTATAGCAAATATTTTTGCCTTTGTAAAGAGGATTTTGGAAAATATTGCAATTTTTTTCGAAAAATCAAGATTTGCAACATTGAAAAGCGCAAAAATCAACGGGACAAGGTGGATGCGAAAATGTCACCTCTGGAGAGGATCCGCTTGCGGATCCGATAGGCGGTGTCCCGACTGACATCCATTGCTTCTGCTGTCTGCTCCATGGTCATCTCCTGCTGATATCGCAGACACAGGAACAGCTGCTCCTGCGCCCGAAGCGACGCTTCCTTTGGGGTTTTTGCGGCAGAAACATAGCCATCCAACAGCTCCTCCACCCGAAGAATGCATGCTCTCAGGGATTCGGCGGTCCGTCGGAGCTTGGAGAGACGCTCCGATTTGCTGCCCTGCCGCTCCAATCGGAAAATCTCAAGTTCAATGGCGTCCAGCAGCTTTCGGTCGGAATTGTATTTTTCAAAATAACAGATCCAGTTCACGATGTTCATCCTTTCGTTGTTTTTTTTGAGTGGGATATGCTTTCGGAGGGTCTGCGGGGCGGTGCAGACCGATATATGATTTTGCCTTTCGGCATAACGGGGCAGATCGGTTGCTTCCGGTGTGCAAACAACAGGTTATGTGCGTGGCGGGATCGGACCGGCTGTGTGCGTTCGGTCGGCTGTTTGTACGGAAGCGTTCAGAACAAATGTTCTTTTTCTGAATTATAGCATATCTGCCGAAAAAAATCAAGTGCTTTTTGAAAAAAATTTGCGGATGTCGGCCGTCGGTACCGATCCGGCGGAATGCTCAAATCAGAAACCCAATATTTGTGCAATTTTTCAGAGTGTAAAAAAATCAGGATGAAAATTGTGCAAAATGACCAATAATCTGTTCTCAGACTGTTCATCTGTCAATCAAGACAAAATGGTAAATTAAAAAAGCATATCATCAAAATTATAATGAAATAACGCCAAAACACTATGTTAATACGGAAAATAATCGAAATAAAAGTAAACAGTATTTACAATCTGAAGCATCAAAAATCGAAAAATACAGGACGCACACGGAAAGGTGTGAAAAAATAAAAATTCACGTTTTTTTCATGAACCAAAAAAATCTTTTTTGAACGCCCGACGGACACCCGAAGGCAATCATGGGGTGTTGACTTTTTTTCGGATTTATGGTAAGATAAGTCCATGACAAAAAGGATTCCTTCCATTCAGACACGAAGCCGGGTGTTTCTTGTCCGGAATGCCGGAATCAAGCAAATGTGGCAAATATGGATTGTGGCGTAAGAAGCTGCGTATGGGCGGTCGGACGGCTTGCCGGCAGAACCATTACGGTCTGTCCTGCTCACTTTTGTCTGTCGGGGTGCGGAATACCCGACACTTTTCTTCATTATTATATTCGTCCTGCTACCTATTCCGATTTTCTGCACCGTATTTGCTTTCATATTTATTAAGGAGGAAATGGCAAATGAAACAAACCAAGAAGACCAGGCTGCTCGCCGGAATCCTTGCCGCGTTGGTGATTGTTACACCCGGAACGATCAGCAGCTTCGGCGATGAATCCGATACCGGCAACAGCGGCTCATCTTCATCGAACGGTTACGAAACCCAGACCCTTGCACAGCTTCTCGCTACCATTGATTACAGCGAGTATCGGGCAAGATATGTCGATGTTCCTTCGGGATCCGAAACCGTAACCCTTTCCGGTGACCTGATTACCGGTTACGACGCCGACATTACCAATGCGACCGGCGTCCAGAAGCTCTCTGTTGAGGGCGGTACAGACCTTCTCTATCTTCCCGCTGACGGTATTGTCGGTTGGGAGGTTCAGATTCCCGCTGAAGGTATGTACAATCTGAAGATTACTTACTATCCCGTTTATGAACTTGATTCTTCCGACGGCTCCGAGGAGTCCAAAACGACCTCCATCGAGCGAACCTTCTATATCAATGAGAAGCTTCCGTTCTATGAGGCCCGCTTCCTGACCATGACCAAATCCTGGTCTGATGTGGAGGAATCCTATCAGCTGGATTCCAACGGGAATATCATTTACAAGTACATGAAGGACCGTGAGGTTGTATATCCCTATGTGGATGTCGACGGAAATCTTCTTGAAAGAACCAAGGACGAAAACAAGCGTCTGGCCTTCGTCAAGACCGGAGAGACGGTAGACGAGTCAAAGATCGTCGGATGCCTGAAATATCCGGTATACAAGAACGATATCAACGGTAACGAAATCAAGCCCGACAAGAGCCTGATTCTCTCCACCGATCAGGTCTTCACCGTTGAGGCCCTGGGCTACGAGATCAGACTGGGCGAGTATTCCGAATATACCGCCGTGGATTCCACCGGTCAGTTTGTGGATCCCTTCTGCTTCTACTTTACCGCAGGTACCAACACCATTCAGCTGGAAGCACAGCGTGAGAGTATGGCGATTGCCAGGATCGAGCTGGTTCCCGTTGCTACCGCTATCAGCTACGAGGAATACTGTGAACTTCACAAGGATGCTCCCAACTACACCGGCGAGGGCGTAAAGATTCAGGCGGAATATCCCGCGGCTACCTCCGAGAACACGGTTTACGCCACCAACGACCGTACCTCCTATATCACCGAACCGCAGGATCCCACTCAGCTTATTCTGAATGCCATCGGCGGCGACGGCGGTGAGAAGTGGAAGAATGTCGGACAGTGGGTGCGCTGGTCGGTTGAGGTTCCCGAAACCGGATGGTATCAGATCACCCTGCGCTTCAAGCAGAGCGTGCTGGAAGGTACCTTCTCCTCCAGAACCCTCCGTATCGCCACCGCCAGCATGATCGAAAACGGCGAGCCTGCGCAGGTTCCCTTCAGTGAAGCTCAGTACCTCCAGTTCAACTACAGCGACGACTGGCAGGTTGCTCCTCTGAACAACGGCACCAAGACCGCAGACGGCAAGGGCGTGGTTGCTCTCAACTTCTATCTGGAGAAGGGTGTCAACTACATCGAGCTTGAGGCGTCCCTCGGCAATATGGCGGATATCCTCCGCCGTGTCGAAGCGTCCATGAATACGGTCAACTCCATCTATATCAAGATCCTGATGATTACCGGCGCAGAACCCGATTCCAATGCCGACTACGGCTTCTATCGGATCATGCCCGACGATATCGACGAGCTGCTCCATCAGGCCGAGGAACTTCAGGACATCGCAGATGCTTTCCAACAGATGATGGACACCACCGGTTCCCATGCAAAGACCCTTGAAAAGGTTGCGCTCCTTCTGGAACGCATGGGCTCCGATGAAGACAAGATTGCATCCAACCTCAGCAACCTGAAGGAGAATCTGGGTACGCTGGGAACTTGGCTTCAGCAGTCCACCGAACAGCCTCTGGAGATCGATTACATCATAGTTGAGGCGCCCGGTACCGATGTGAAGACACATAAGGCAAACGATAATTTCCTTCAGGCGCTTTTGTTCGAGCTTGTACAGTTTGCCTGCTCCTTTGTCTCCGACTATAATACGCTGGGCTCCATGGAAGAGGTTGACTCCAAGAATACCGTTCAGGTCTGGACGACTCTGGGTCGAGACCAGGCGATGATCATCCGAAATCTGATCAACTCCGACTTCAATGCAACTCATAGCGGTATTTCCATCGAACTGAAACTGGTTGCCGGCGGATCGCTTCTGCCTTCCGTTCTGGCGGGCGTCGGACCCGATGTTTCCATGGGTCACGGCTCCGGTGATGTCATCAACTGGGCAATCCGTTCGGCAGTCATGCCGCTGAATACCAAAAATGAGGACGGAAGCTATGTAATGTCCGGTCTGGAAGAGGTCGTCGGACAATTTGACGAAACCGAGGGCTTCCTCGGAGGCTCCTTTGACGCTGAAGGCAACTTTGTGGGCGGTTACTTTACAAAGGCTGCCATCGAGCCGCTGGAGCTGTTCGGCGAGTACGACGACAACGGAGACGGCATCGCCGACAGAAGCGATGTTACGCTCTACGGTCTGCCCGAAACGCAGTCCTTCTCCATGATGTTCTACCGTGCGGATGTCCTGCAGAATCTGGGACTGGAACCCCCGAAGACATGGGACGACCTGATTGCCATGCTTCCCGTTTTCCAGAACAACCACATGGAGGTTGCACTTCCCAACTCTCTCGGCGGTTTGAACCTGTTCAACTACCAGATGGGCGGCAATCTGTATTCCGACAACGGTAAGCGGATCAGCTTTGAGGAAGATGTCACTCTGACGGCCTTCGACTATATGTGTTCCTTCTTCACAAAGTATAAGTGCCCCTACACCTATGACTTTGCAAACCGCTTCAGAACCGGTGAGATTCCTCTGGGTATTATGGATTACACGACCTACACTCAGCTGTCTGTCTATGCAACCGAGATCAGAGGTCTGTGGGAATTCGTAGCACTGCCCGGCGTTCTTCAGTACGATGAGGAAGGCAATGTGACCGGCATGAACAATACCTCGGTATCCGGCGTTTCCGCAATGATTATGCTGTACGATGAAGACCGCACCGCAGAACAGACCGCCAACGCATGGGAGTACATGAAGTGGTATGTCGGCGAGAAGAACCAGTCGGCTTATGCGAATGAGTTGACCGCCCTTCTCGGAACGGTTTCCAAGCACAACACGGCCAATGTCAATGCGCTTGCCTCGCTCTCCTGGACCACCAGCGAGTACAAGAACCTGATGAGTCAGTTCAACAATCTGTCTGCTGTCCGTGAATATCCCGGTGGATATATCATTACCCGTTATACCAGCTTCGCATTCCTTGCTGCCTATAACAACAACGCAGATCCCACCGAGACGCTGCTTTCGTATGTCACCGAGATCAACAACGAGATCACCCGTAAGAGAAAAGAGTTCAATATGACCTATTACAGTGATGCCAGCCAGTACAAATCGGCATCGACAGACGATCAAGCGTCAACCGACTGATCAGCACAACAGCCCTTCCGGAGCAGGAACGCTCCGGAAGGGGAGAAAAAATAATTTCATTCCATAATAAAAGGAGAGGATAGCAGGTGTCAGCTAAAACGGCAGAAAAGGCTCCGAGCACGCAGGTGAAACGCGCGGTATCGAGAAAAGATATGTCCAAGCTCCAATGGACCCTTAAGGAAATGAAGAAAAACTGGTTTGCATACCTGATGGTAGCGCCCTATTACCTCATCTTCCTGACCTTCACGATTATCCCCGTTGTTGTCTCGCTTGTCCTGAGCTTTACGAACTTCAATATGTTGGAGCCTCCGACATTTGTATTTATGGATAACTATATCAGACTCTTCCTGGATGACGATATCTTTATCCTCGCGTGCCAGAACACGCTTATCTTTGCGGCAATTACCGGCCCCGTATCTTATTTGCTTTCGTTTCTCGTGGCTTGGTTTATTAACGAACTTTCCCCCAAAATCAGAGCAATTGTAACCCTTATTTTCTATGCCCCGAATATTGCGGGATCGGTCTACATGATCTGGTCGGTTGCATTCTCGTCCGACTCTTACGGCTATGTAAACGGTCTGCTGCTCTATTTGGAGATCATTGATACGCCTATCGCCTTCTTCCAGAATGCAACCTATGTCATGCCTCTGTGTATCATCGTTGCACTTTGGACCTCTTTGGGTACCGCGTTCCTGTCCTTCATCGCAGGTCTTCAGGTCGTTGACCGTTCCCTGTATGAGGCGGCTGCGGTGGACGGCGTCAAGAACCGTTGGCAGGAGCTTTGGTATGTCACCCTTCCTTACATGAAGCCTCAGCTGATGTTCGGTGCAATCCTTGCGATCACCGGCTCCTTCGGCTTCGGCGGAATCGTGGACGCTCTGGCGGGCAACCCTTCGGTCGATTACTGTGCTTGGACCATTACCCACCATCTGGGTGACTATGGCGGAGCCCGTTACGAGATCGGTTATGCCTCCGCTATTGCAACGATCCTGTTCCTGATCATGATCGGCGCC
>JBJDZJ010000119.1:0-2191 GCA_051867915.1 Eubacteriales bacterium | reverse complement strand
TCGAGAAATCTTGCGGGAGCACGAGTAGGATTTGCCGTCGGCGCACCCGAGTTGATTTCCGATTTGCTGACCGTCAAATACTCCTTCAATCCCTACAACATCAACCGTCTGTCTATGACGGCTGCCATAGAGGCCATCTCCGATGTGGAGTATTTTGAAGGCTGTACTGCCGCCATTCGTGAAAATCGGGAATGGACGAGAGCCGAATTGACAAAGTTGGGATTTGAATGTACCGATTCTTATGCCAATTTTCTGCTGGCAAGAACAGATCGCATGGATGGAGAGAGTCTCTATTTGCGTCTGAAAAGCAGAGGAATACTGGTCCGTCACTTCACAGATCGGCGGATTGCCGATTATGTTCGGATTACAATCGGATCCATGGAGCAGATGCGCACTTTGATTTCTGCCATCGGCGAATTGCTTGCCGACGGCGATAATGGGGAGGAACAACCATGAGAGAGTCAACCGTCAATCGAAAGACCGCAGAAACCGACATCTCCCTTCGCCTGAATCTGGACGGCTCGGGCGAGTACAAAATTGATACGGGCGTGGGCTTTTTCAATCATATGCTGGAGCTGTTTACCCGCCACGGTGATTTTGATTTGACCCTATCCTGCAAGGGCGATACCTGGGTGGACGCACACCACACCGTAGAGGATGTGGGAATCTGCCTCGGGAAGGCCTTTTCGGAGGCTTTGGGCGACAAAAAAGGCATCAACCGATACGGATTTTTCGTTCTTCCCATGGATGAAAGCCTGATTCTGACTGCTGTTGATTTTTCGGGCAGAAGCTATCTCGGTTATGATCTGAATCTGACCAGAGACAAAGTCGGAGATTTTGATACCGAACTGGTGGAAGAGTTTTTGCTTGCCTTTACCCGTGAGGCGGGGATCAATCTCCATATCCGACAGCTGGCAGGCAGCAATACTCATCACATCATTGAAGGCGGATTCAAATGCCTTGCCCGTTCTCTGAAAATGGCGGTTTCCATTGATGAAAAAAACAGCGACAAAATTCCGTCCACGAAAGGAATTCTGTAATATGATCGCAATTTTGGACTACGGTGTGGGAAATCTGTTTTCCTTGTCGGCATCGCTGAAGGCACTGGGGCTTTCGTCGGTGATTACAGATCGGGAGGAAGACCTGCGATCGGCGGACCGATTCATTCTCCCCGGTGTGGGTGCCTTTGCCGATGCCAAAAAAAAGCTGGACAATACCGGCTTGATCCCCGTTCTGAAAGAAGAGATTGCCGCCGGGAAACCGCTTTTGGGAATCTGTCTCGGAATGCAGATGCTTTTTGAGAAAAGCTATGAATACGGCGAGCATGAAGGCTTGTCCTTCCTTCGGGGTGCTGTGGTTCCCATAGCCGATGATCTGACCGAAGATCTGAAGGTCCCCCATATGGGATGGAATGCTCTGGAATTCCGAAAACCGTCGCCGCTGATGCGGTATGTCAGCGAGGGGGATTATGTCTATTTTGTCCACAGCTACTATGCCAAGGACTGCCTTTCTGATACGGTTGCCACGGCGAGCTACGGAAATCTTGCCCTGACGGCGGCAGTGGAAGGGAAGTACGGCAAAGGAACGGTTTTCGGAACACAGTTTCATCCCGAAAAAAGCGGTTCGGTGGGGCTTTCCATTCTGAGAGCCTTTTCGGAAATCTGAAAACAGAAAAGGAGAGCGAAGATGGAAATCTATCCTGCAATTGACATACGGGACGGAAAGGTCGTTCGTCTGACCAAGGGCGACTACGATAAAATGACGGTCTATGCAGATCATCCGGAGCAGATTGCCGAGGAATTTATCCGTGCCGGCGCTAAGAATTTACATACCGTCGACCTGGACGGCGCTAAGGAAGGAACCCTTTGCAATTTTGACATTGTCAAGGGTCTGACTCAAAGCGGAAGATTGTTTGTAGAGGTCGGCGGAGGGATCCGGGACGAAAAACGGATTGCCGCCTATCTGGAAGCGGGAGCCGGTCGGGTAATTTTGGGATCGGTGGCGGTTGAAAATCCCGGATTTGTCGGCGATATGGTGAAAAAATACGGTGACGCCGTTGCCGTAGGTGTGGATGCTGTCAATCAGAAGGTGGCGATTCACGGCTGGAAGACGGTATCTGACCTTGATTCGCTGGATTTTTGCCGCAAAATGTACGAAACTATGGGTGTGTCTACGGTGATTTATACCGACA
>JBJDZJ010000118.1:0-11178 GCA_051867915.1 Eubacteriales bacterium | reverse complement strand
TCATTTGTAAATATTTTTGTTTTTTCGTCTGTCTACTTGACAGGGGGCACTTCAAAACGGCTCTGTCTGTATTTTTTATTTGTTGTCGTATCCCTGTCCCATGGCATCCAGTTTTTTTCTGAATATCAGCAGAGAGAGGAAAATCAGAATCGGGAAGAGAATGGCTGCCAGAATACCGTTGCTCAGTTTCCCGCCCATCGCGTTTGAGACCATTCCCACTACAAAGGGACCCACAGAGCAGCCGAAATCACCGGCAAGAGCGAGCAGGGCGAACAAAGCGGTTCCCGCCTTCGGGCAGCAGGCACTGCCGATGCTGTATGTTCCCGGCCACATAATGCCGACCGAGAATCCGCACAGCCCGCATCCGACCAGGGAAAGAATCGGGAGCGGAGAAAGTGAGGTCAGCAGGTAAGCGACAATGCAGAGACCGGAGGAACACAGCATTAGGTTGGAAAGCGGAAACTTACCGGTCAGTTTGGAAGACAGAAGACGGGAAAACCCCATAAGCAGGGCAAACAGACAGGGTCCTGCCAAGTCGCCCACCGTTTTGTTGACATTCAGTCCCGCTTCTGCATAGGCAGATGCCCATTGACCGATGGCAAGTTCGCAGGCGCCTGCACACAGCATCATCAAAGCGAGCAGGTAGAAAACCTTCATAGAGAAGATCTCACGGATCTTCATGGTTTCGCCCTCCTTGTTCAGCGGCATAAGCGGAACCGCCAGAAACAGGAACGCATTGATAAGGGGAACAATGGCCCAAACTGCCGACAGATAACGCCAGTTTCCGGTTCCGAAAAGGGCGAAGAAAAGGGAAGACAGCACAATGACCGCAACGGTTCCCCAGCAGTAAAAGGAATGAAGCAGGCTCATATGCGCAGATTTGTTGTCTGTGGGACAAGCCTCCACCACGGGACTGACCAGCACCTCAATCAATCCGCTGCCCAGTGCGGCGATGATATAAGCAATAATCAGACCGATATAAGGGGACGGAAGAAGATCGGGCAGAATTCCGAGACAGAGCAGTCCGACTGCTGAAAAAATGTGAGAAGCAAACAGACACTTCCGATAGCCGATTTTATCTACAAAATATGCAGACAGCAGGTCGACCAGCAGCTGAGTGCCGAAATTGACGGTAATCAGAAACGAAATCTGCTCCAGCGAAAGACAGTACTCACTTTGAAAGGTCAGAAAAAGCAGAGTGGGGAAATTGTTGATGATGGATTGGGTGATATATCCGACATAACAAGCACCGATAGTTGATTTGAAGGATTTTGCTTTGATCATGTGACGGATGCACCTATCCTCTCTTCCAGAATCCGACCGACCTCTTCCAATACGGATTTTTCCGCATCCCCGAAGCGGTTGATTTCGGGCGAATCCAGATCCAGAACTCCGAAAACAGAGCCGTCCGGATTGTGAAGAACGACGACGATTTCGGAACGGGAGTCAGAGTCGCAGGCAATATGCCCCGGGAAGGCATGGACATCGGGGACGACCGTTGTTTGATCCTGCTTCCATGCTGTCCCGCAAACTCCCTTTCCGTATCGGATGCGCACACAGGCGGGTTTTCCCTGAAAGGGCGAAAGAAGAAGCGCATCCCCCTTAACCCGATAGAACCCAGCCCAGTTTATGCCGTCCATCAGGTCAAAAATCAGGGCAGAAGCATTGGACAGATTGGAAATCAGATCGGGTTCTCCTTCCAGTAAGGCACGCAGATAATCGGGTAGCAGTTTCAGCTTTTCGTCCCGTCCGTTTGTTACAGGTGATTGATAGCTCATTTTTATGACCGTCACTTTCTTTTAGGGTAAAACAGGCGTCCTCAGAATCAGTATAGCAGGAAATCAGTTTTTTGCCACATTCGGGTGTTCCCGAAGCTGTCTTTTCAGCATGCGGATGACAATATAGTATACCGGAATCAGCAGTATATCCGCCATGATCCAGGCAAAGGGACTCGCAAAGCAGGCGGCGTCGAATCCGATTTTGGGAACAAAGGTAATGGCAATGAAGGCTCTGGCAAAGAGTTCAAAAACGCCTGCCAGCATGGCGGGTACGCCGTATCCCAGTCCCTGCACCGTATTCCGGTACACAAAAAGGAAGCCGAGTGCGGGATAGAAAACAGCGCCGATCCGATACAATCGGGCGATTTGCTCAATGACATCGGTATCATTTGCATTGACAAATAGCAGTGCCATCTGCTCTCCAAAACACCACATGAACAGACCTGCGAGAAGCGAGTAGGCCAAAGACAGAAGCAGACACCGGTTCACACCGGCATTTACCCGATCAATTTTTCCGGCTCCCCGGTTTTGCCCGCCGAAGGTTGCCATAGTTATACCAAGCGATTCCATCGGCTGAGTCACAATCTGCTGAGTCTTGTTTCCAGCCGTAACGGCGGCGATGCTGTTGCTTCCCAGCGTGTTGACCGCACTCTGAAGGATAATGCCTCCAATGGCAGTAATGGAGAACTGGAAGGCCATGGGCAGACCCAGATAGAGAAGCCGTTTCATGAGATGAACGGACGGTCTGAAATCTTCTTTTTTCAGACTGATGTTCAGTTCATCCCGTTTGCGAATGATGTACAGAAGGCAAAGACAGCCCGAAAGAAGCTGGGCAAGAACCGTTGCATATCCTGCACCGGCGACACCCATGGGTAATACAATGATAAACAGAAAATCCAGTACTACATTGGAAAGGGCAGATATGATCAGAAAGATCAGAGGGGATCTGCTGTCCCCCAATGCACGGAGGATGCCGGCAAGGATATTGTAGAACATGGTGGCAGCCATGCCGCCGAATATGACGATAATGTAGCTGTAAGCATCGTCCAGTATCTCTTCCGGCGTCTGCATCAGAAGCAGAATGTCTCTTGTAAACAGAAGGGTAACGGCGGTCAGAATCACAGTGATGGCAACGCTCAGATAGATCATGTTGGCAATGGTCTTGCGGAGCTTGTCGAAGTCCACTGCGCCGAAATACTGGGATACGGGAATGCAGAATCCACTGGAAATACCCAGTACAAATCCGATAATCAAAAAGTTGATGGATCCGGTGGAGCCGACAGCCGCCAGTGCATCCGTTCCGATGAATTTGCCGACAATGATGCTGTCGACCATATTGTAGAGCTGCTGAAACAAATTTCCAAGAAGCAGCGGAAGCGTAAATGTCAGGATTTGCCTGACAACGCTGCCTTTCGTCATATCTTTTATCATATATCAGAATTCCTCGCTTTATGTGCAAAACCATGCATGACCGCAAAAGAGGCTCAAATTTCAATCATTATAGCACTTTTGCAAACTAAAGTAAAGCGTTTTTTGCCGTTATTTTTGCCAAACTTCCTGCCTGATCTCCCGGTTTCATCAGACAATTTGACGAAATGCAAAGCAAAATAGAATTGTGTATCATTTCTAAAATATTATTAAATAAATCCTGAAATCTGTTGACAATTCACAAAAGATGTGGTATAATATAGTCACAAAGGGAAGCCGCCGCAGGAACCCTCCATTCCCGACGACATATGGTCTGATTTTTCGTAGTCATGATGATCTTATATCGGATGTTATCCCATGAAAAATTCGCACATAAGAATGCCGGGAATTTCTCCCTGTGATCTTATGTGCTTTTTTTCGGCATGTTTGGCACATAAGTATTCTGAATCATATTCGGAGACTACCGCAACTGAGCCGGAAATCAAGTCAAAATAATACAATCGGCAGGGTACGGAGTATCATAACCAATGTAACGAGGAGTTACGAAAAGACAAGAAAGGTGGTATTTTTATGAAGATCACAATCACGGGAAAACTCAGCGAGGTTACCATCCAGAAGGAGCATATCGAGAAAAAACTTGCCAAGTTCGACAAGTTTTTCCAGGACGATGCGTCCGCAAAGGTAAAGGTGGGAAAGGAACCGAACCGTGAAACGATCGAGCTGACCATCCTCAGTCAGGGAACGATCTATCGAAGCGAGCAGTCCGATACGACCGCCATGAATGCGCTTGACAAGTGTGTTTATGCCATCGAGCGGCAGATTCGCAAGAATAAGACAAGACTGGAGAAGAAACTTCGTCAGGGAGTTTTTGTGAAAGGATCGGACAACTATGTTCCCGATGAGGATATGCCATTGGACGATACGGAGGAAAGCTATCTGGTCCGTACAAAGACCTTCAGATTCAAACCCATGTCGGTAGACGAGGCCATTATGCAGATGAATCTTCTGGGTCATAACTTCTTTGTCTATGTCAATGACGCAACGGGACTGGTCAATGTCGTATATAAGCGCAAGGACGGCAACTACGGAAACATAACTCCGGAAGAATAAACAGGTATCCGGCGGCTGATTTTCGGATCAGCCGCCGTAAATTCGATATATTGAATTCTGGTTTTGCGGTATTTGTCATAGTTTATTGTTTCAGAAAAGCTAATTTAAGTGGAGGAAAATATGAACGAATTGCTTAAGGATTTTTGGGAGTGGGCGAACCTCTCACCCGAGCAGTATGCACAGCAAAATTCGAATTTGATTGATGAGTTCTATTATCCTCAATTTGATGAATTGTTGAATTATGCCAAAAGCATCATTGATAAGGAAGTATGCTCCCGGCAGGAAATAGAGGATGTTTTGATGATTATGGCTATAGATAATGAAACAGAAGATGTATTAGATTATTTAGCAGTTCATTGTGACGACAAAAAATTGGAACAATATGTGAATCTCGGAGTATCAAATATTCAGCCAAATGTGAGATGGCAAATCGGAGAACTTCTGTATCGCAGAAGACCGTTAAATTATTTGGAGTATCTCCGGCAGTTGTCAAAAGATGAAGATGCTTATGTGAGTAAAAGAACTCAAAATTTGCTACTGTATCTGAGTCATAGCAATTGAAATTACCTTAAATTGATTGAGGTTATACATAATTATGGATAGCAAAATCATAAACGAATACGCTATGAAAGCACTGTTAGAAAGCGATTTTGATTCGGCGCAAAATATCGGGCCTGTTGGCGTTGATGGTTGCCATTTTATATGATTGTGAGGAAAATGCTATGAATAATACTCCGGATGTTGAGGTAATATTTGAATTTAACGGTACAAGAAAGAATCCTGTTGCGGATGGATACCGTGCGGCGCATTTGGTGACTGATACCTACTTAACAACAGGCGTTCATCATTATTATGGTGTGAACAGCGTGTCGCCGAATGGAACGGCGAAAGGAACAATTACTTTCCTTACCCCTGAATGTTATCCGCACTGTCTTTGGGTTGGAAAACGAGTCAATATTCAAGAGGGTGAACATATAGTAGGGTATGCAACTATAACTGATATATTTAATCCTGTATTATTGGGAGATACCGTACGGCAAACTGAAAAGGATTGAGGTGCTAAGATGATTGTTTACAGACTGGAACATATCCATGATAAGGACGATTATTGCGATGTAGATAAAAAGGACCTTGGACTCTATTCAAGCCCAGAAAAAGTGAAAGATGCGATTGCTTTTTATAGAAATCTCCCCGGATTCAGAGACTATCCCAATGGGTTCATAGTTACAGAGCATGATCTGAAATGTGAGCAATTGCCGGAAAGAGTCTATGAATTGTATCTGATCGTGCATGACGAGGATTATGATTATGAATATGGAGATACCGTGAGCATTCATGCAACTCTTGAAGAGGCAATAGACGCCAAGAAAAGGTTTCTGATGTTAAATGAAGATGTCATCTGTAAGTGTGACCTGATCAAAGAGATTGATATAACTTCCGGTTTGATGGATACGACATTCGGGAACTGGACCTATGGCTTTGTAGTATGTGATGAAGATGATGACGAGTCGTAAAAGAATTACTGTTGTCTTTCTCTGATACAAAATCTTCTCCGTCTGCCGCATTTCTGCGGCAGACGATTTTGTCGGATTGCAGAAAGACGCTTGACAAAAGGTGAAAAAAAGGGTATAATGGATCGAATCAATGTTGGATGAGAGGAAAAACAGACCGATGAATCAGGAATTTTTACCGATAACAGCGCAGGAATGCAGGGAGCGGGGATGGGATGCGCCGGACTTTGTCTATGTGTCCGGAGATGCCTATGTGGATCACCCCAGCTTCGGACCTGCCATTATTTCCCGTGTGCTGGAAGCCAGGGGATTTCGGGTCGCCATGCTTGCACAGCCCGATTTCAAATCCTGTGAGGCGTTCAAGCGTTTCGGTAAGCCGAGACTGGGATTTCTGGTCAGCTCCGGAAATATCGATTCCATGGTTGCCCATTATACCGTCTCTAAAAAAAGACGGAATTACGACTATTACAGTCCCGGAGGAAAGATGGGTCTGCGTCCCGACCGTGCGGTAATCGTATATTGCAATCGGATTCGGGAGGCATACGGCGATGTTCCCATCATCATCGGCGGACTGGAGGCCTCTCTTCGCCGCATGGCGCACTACGATTATTGGGAGGATCGGGTCAGGCGCAGTATTCTGGTGGATTCCAAGGCAGATCTGCTGACCTACGGCATGGGGGAGAACATTATCCTTCGTATTGCAGAACTGTTGGATAGGGGGATCCCCATCCGGAAAATTCACGATGTCAGAGGAACGGTCTATCTGACCGATCCTGAGGACAAAATACAGTATCCTTTCCTGAAAGGATATTCCTATGACGATCTGAAAACCGATAAGACTCTGTACGCCAAGGCCTTTGCCGAGCAGTATGCCAACAACGATGCCGTCGTCGGCAAGGCGATCACCGAGTATTACGATCGGAAAATGTTGGTTCAGAATCCGCCCATGCCGCCGCTTGAGCGGGAAGAACTGGATTGGGTCTATTCACTTCCTTATACCCGCCGTCCCCATCCGATTTACGACAAAGATGGCGGTGTTCCCGGAATATCCGAGGTGCAGTTTTCCATCACCCATAATCGCGGATGCTTCGGTTCCTGCAATTTTTGCGCAATTGCCTACCATCAGGGCAGAAGTGTTCGCTCCAGAAGCATTGAAAGCTGTGTTGAGGAGGCCAAGAAACTGACCGAACTGCCGGGATTCAAGGGTTACATCCACGATGTTGGCGGTCCCACTGCCAATTTCCGTTCCCCCGCCTGCGATAAGCAGCTGAAAGCGGGCGTGTGCGCCAATCGGAAATGCCTTGCTCCGAAGCCCTGTCCCAATCTGAAGGTCGATCATACCGAATATATCAGGCTCCTGAAGTCGATTGAATCGGTACCGAAGGTGAAAAAAGTCTTTATCCGATCGGGAATCCGATTTGACTATGTGGTATACGACAAAGACGAGAGCTTTTTCAAGAAGCTGGTTCGGGATCATGTTAGCGGTCAGTTAAAGGTTGCTCCCGAACATTGCAGCAACAATGTGCTTTCTCATATGGGGAAGCCGTCCATTGAGGTGTATAACCGCTTCAGAAGTCGATTCTTTGAGCTCACAAAGAGCATGGATAAGGAGCAGTATCTGGTACCCTACCTGATGTCCAGTCATCCGGGAAGCACCTTGGCGGACGCCGTGGAGCTGGCTCTCTATCTGAAAAAACTGCATCTTAACCCCGAGCAGGTTCAGGATTTCTATCCTACCCCCGGGACTGCCAGTACCGTCATGTTCTATACCGGGCTGGATCCCTTTACCATGAAAAAGGTTTATGTTGCCACCTCCTATGAGGAAAAGCGATTGCAGAGGGCTTTGCTTCAATTTCATCGGCCGGAGAATGCAGCCCTTGTTCGGGAGGCCTTGATGAAGGCGGGTCGCCCCGATCTGATCGGATATGGTGAGGACTGTCTGGTTCGCCCAGACAATCATCGCCCGGGATCTTCCCGTGGTTTTACAAAAGTGCAGGATCGGAAAAAGGGTTCGGTCAATCATCAAGCATCACAGAGGGGAAAAACAGTCGGAAAAGGCAATACACCGGGCAAAAGAAAACCGACAAAATAATGAAAAAATCGTCTGTCGCATGAGTAATGCGGCAGACGATCCATTTATTTTTCAGGCTGTGTGGGAATCAAGCATTTCGTTTCGTTCACGGAAGAGCAGGGAAATGCACCAAATGGCACTGAGTCCGACAATCGCATAAATAATCCGGCTGACCAGTGCGGTCTGACCCCCGAAGATCCACGAGACAATATCAAATCGGAACAGACCAATACTGCCCCAGTTGATACCGCCGATGATCAGAAGGATCAGCGAAATTCTGTCTAACATCCTGTAACAACTCCTTTGTTTTGAGAGTACAAGACTATTCTGTACAAAATCGGATCCTTTATACTCGGACATGAATATCCAACTTCTTCCTATGAATTGCTTTCGTCCGATGAAGATTCAGGTGCGGTCGGCTCGGAGGTTACGGGAGGATCCAGAATGATTTCTCCGAATTCCAGTGTCACATCGCTTTCCTTTGCGGTAATACTGATCGAAGCAAAGAGGCTTTCATCTTCATAGGAATCGGAGATTCCGAGGTTTTCGCCGTCAATGAGAAGTTCACCGTTTTCAAGAAGAATGTCCCGATTGTAATTGGATTTGGCATTGACTGATTTCAATTGCAGTTCACTTTCATCCAGGTCGATCGTGCAGTCGGTAAAGGCAGCGTCAATCAGATTGAGGTTCGACTTTGAAATATCAAACTCCAGTTTATCCATGGAGACCGTACGCATGGTCAAATCTCCATCCGTCATCTCAAGATTAAAGGACTCGGCGGATACCGAAAGCATGGACAGATCGGTGTTGGTACAGTCAAAGGTCATGGTAGAGAAGTTCAGAGAGTTCAATTCCACATTGGAATCCGATCCTGTCAGGGTGATGTCGCACTTCTGACCCACATCCATAATCTGAATATCGGAATTGGTCAGATTGATGGCGATTTGCTTGATGTCTTCATCGTCGGAAAGGTAAATATCGACCGATTTTTCGGTATCGTTATCGGCAAGATAGAAGGAACGAAGCGTTCTCCATACGCCTGCGAAGGAAACGCCCGATCCGTCCAGATTCAGATAGTCGCTGATGGAGATGTTGTTGGAGATTTTCAGGGTCTTGTTGGAAACCGTGCCGATGTATTTGTTCGGCTCAAAATTGGTCAGCTTGACATAGGAGGATTTCGCACCGCCGTGAACGGTAACGGTGCAGTCTTTCAGATCCAGCGAGATTCTGGAAACATTCTGATCCGAATACTCGATTTCAGTCAGGATCTGACCGTCCTCTATGCTGGGTCCGTCAATAGCGGCATCGTCTGGAGCCTGATTACGGGCATAATTGCAGAGGAAGAGTCCGCTTACGATCAGAACGAGGGACAGGATAAGAAAAATAACAGAGGTAACTTTCACAGGTTTTCACATCCTTTCCAGGCAAGAATCGCCCACTCTTTTGCTTTTTTGAAGCCCTTGCGCAGTCCGATTCCGATCAGTTTGTACAGAAAGGGAATCAGACGGACGGCGATATTGTAAAGAAGAACGCTTATGAGAATGGTTCCGCCCGCAAAAACCATGGCAAGTCCGATCTCGTGAAATCCCACATATCTGGGCTCAGAGATAACCTGTGAAATACCGTAAATCAGCCCGGCTACGGACAGGACGGATCCGCCGCACACAATAGCGGCGATGGCGCAGACCACCACAAGAATCACGCCCGCCATGCAGACGGCAAGACCCAAACTGATACCCAGTATTGCAAAAACGATCAGCAGGATGGACGGTGCGCACAGTAATGCCATCAAAGCAAGAAGCAGTCTGGGATGTTTGCTTCCTTCGCTCATAAGGGAATCGTCAATTGCCCGGTGCCGTTTGTTTTTGGAACTGTTTTTCTCCGAAATGGTATTTGAAACAAAGATTACATCTCCGGAGCCGGTATTTCTTTGAGGGCGTTCTTCCTGCTTAACAGGAGCGGTTGTATCAGAAGCTTCCGATTCTTTGGGACGGTTGATGACAATGGTGGGTTTGGGCATTTCAGAGGAATCTCCCGACTCCGCAGAAGCGGATTTTTCCGGCTCTGTTTTGGATTTATCAGCAGTCGGTTCGGATTTTTCGGGTTCCGCCGAAGGTGTTGACACAACTGTGGAAGACTCTTTTTCGATTTGAGCGACAATTCGGTCGACGAGCATATCCACATTTGCCGTGTTGTAGCATTTTTGCGCATCTTCCGGGGACATTTTGTCAAATCCGGCTTTGACAGTCCGGCATTTTTCCGCACAGATTTTTTCAGAAACGCCTTTTGACAGAAGCCGCTGCTTGAACAGATCCATAAATTCCTGTTTGGTCATAGAATTATTCTTCCTCCTGGGTGAAATAAATTGCACAAAAGGGATTGTTATTTTTTTATTTGTGTGGTATAATACACCGTAAATGTACGGTTTTTATTGTTGTGTTCAGCGAAAAAACTGATGTGTATGAACGGAGAGATGACTATGAGAATGAGAAAAAAGAAAAACGGTCCTGCGAGATTAGCCGCTTGCGCTGAATATTTGCTGACCGATCGGTCGGAACTTGAGGCGTATCGGGAACATTTCCCGGCAGAACTGGAAATCGGATGCGGAAAGGGCAGTTTTATCTGCGAGACAGCCGTGAAGCATCCGGATCGGTTCTACATAGCGGTAGAACTGTCGACCGACGCCCTGATTATGGCACTCGAGAGAGCCAAAAGGGAAGAGATCCCCAATCTGCGATTTTTGAATCTCAATGCAGCCAAATTGGGTGAATTCTTCACCAAGGGAGATGTCAGTATCCTGTATCTGAATTTTTCCGATCCCTGGCCCAAATCGGGTCATGCCAAAAGACGGCTGACCTACCGCTCTTTTTTGGAACTGTACCGTTCCATCCTGTGCGATGACGGTAAACTGTGCTTCAAGACCGACAACCGACCGCTTTTTGATTTTTCCGTGGAAGAACTGACCGAGACAGGCTGGAGAATCGAAAACCTTACCAACGATCTTCACAACAGTGCCTATAACGAAGGGAATATCATGACGGAGTACGAGAAAAATTTCTCGGAAAAGGGAATTCCGATCAACCGACTGGAGGCCTATCCGCCCAAGGCAACGGAGTAAACTCTATTTTCTGTCGGAGAAGATGCTGTCGTAGTCCTCTTCTTCTGCATTCTTTTTGTGAATGGCGTTGCCGATCAGCAGGCAGGGAGGAACGATGACAAGGTACAGGATGGCAAAAGCGACAATCAAAAGCAGTGATGCTTCCTTGAATTCGTAGTTTCC
>JBJDZJ010000117.1:0-11291 GCA_051867915.1 Eubacteriales bacterium | reverse complement strand
AATTAAGAATGCCGCCAGCCAAGGAATGGGGTTGGAGGTCTGGAGGAAGGGGAAAAACTTCGGCGTATGAGATGGTTTTCCCCTTCCTCCAGTTTGCTAATGAACTTTTTCGACACGCTCAAATCCTGCCCTTCGGGCGGGATTTTTTTGACCGTTTGGGAAATTATAGCATTATCCGAAGGATTTGTCAAGGGGCTTGAAAAAAGTCGGTTTCTTTTCGAAAAGGGTCTTGACAAATACCCCACGGGGGTATATAATAAGAGCAAATTCAGAGAAAGGACGGAAGATACGGCATGGAAGAAAACGGGAATGTACAGACCGACTGCTGTCCCCACTGCGGCAAGACCAAGAAGCGATCGGAGGAGGAGTATCGGAGCCTGCTCAATCGCCTGAACCGCATCGAAGGGCAGATTCGGGGAATCAAGGGAATGGTGGAGCGGGACGCCTACTGTCCCGACATCCTGATTCAGGTGTCCGCCGCCTGTGCTGCGCTGAATGCCTTCAATCGGGAGCTGCTTGCCAATCACATCCGCACCTGTGTGGCTGACGACCTGCGGGAGGGCAGGGAAGAGACGGCACAGGAACTGGTGGACACCCTGCAAAAGCTGATGAAATAAGAAGACCTCTTGCCGCCCGACAGGGGCGAGGCGGGTTTTGCATTTGCGGGATTTTTGAGAATTTTCTTTTGAAAGGATCGAATTATGACACAGTACAATGTCACCGGGATGAGTTGCGCCGCCTGTTCTGCCCGGGTTGAAAAGGCGGTATCGGCTGTGCCGGGCGTAACCTCCTGCTCGGTATCTCTGCTGACCAATTCCATGGGGGTGGAGGGGACCGCATCCCCCGACGCCATTATCAAGGCGGTTCGCAATGCGGGCTACGGTGCGTCTGTCAAGGGGGCAAAGTCGGCAGGGAAGGAGGACGATCCTCTTGCCGATCACGAAACGCCCGCCCTGCGCCGACGGCTCATCGCTTCGCTGATTTTCCTGGTGGTCCTCATGTACTTTTCCATGGGACACATGATGTGGGGATGGCCTCTTCCGCCCTTCTATAACGACAACCATGTGGCAATGGGGCTGACTCAGCTTCTGCTGACTGCCATCATTATGGTCATCAATCAGAAGTTTTTCATCAGCGGCTTCAAGGGGCTGATTCACCGTGCGCCCAATATGGATACGCTGGTGGCACTGGGTGCGACGGCGGCCTTCGGGTACAGCACCTATGCCCTGTTCGCCATGACCAGAGCTCAGGCGGATATGGACATGGACGCCGTCATGAAGTATATGATGGAGTTTTACTTTGAGTCGGCGGCCATGATTCTGACCCTGATTACCGTGGGCAAGATGCTGGAGGCTCATTCCAAGGGCAGGACCACCTCCGCTTTGCGGAGCCTCATGGAGCTGTCTCCCGACAGCGCCACCCTTCTTGTGGACGGCGTTGAGACGGTGGTTCCTGTGGAGCAGGTGAAGATCGGCGATTTCTTCGCCGTAAAGCCCGGCGAGCGGATTCCCGTGGACGGAACGGTTCGGGAGGGCAGTTCGGCGGTGGATGAGTCGGCGCTGACCGGCGAGAGCATTCCCGTGGACAAAACGGCGGGCGCATCGGTGTCGGCGGGAACGGTGAACCGTTCGGGCTATCTGGTCTGTGAGGCCTCCCGTGTGGGCGAGGATACCACCCTGTCGGGCATTATCCGCATGGTCAGCGATGCGGCGGCTACCAAGGCGCCCATCGCCAAGATTGCCGATAAGGTGTCGGGGGTCTTTGTGCCGGTCGTCATTGCCATCGCTTTGGTTACCGCGACGGTCTGGCTGATCGCCGGACAGTCGGCGGGCTATGCGCTGGCAAGAGGCATTTCGGTGCTGGTCATCAGCTGTCCCTGCGCACTGGGACTTGCCACTCCCGTGGCAATTATGGTAGGTAACGGCGTGGGCGTCAGAGGCGGCATTCTGTTCAAGACCGCCGAGGCTCTGGAGAATACCGGAAAGACCGAGATCGTAGTTCTGGATAAGACGGGAACCATCACCAAGGGTCAGCCCGCCGTCACCGATCTGCTTCCGGCAGAGGGTGTAACAGAGGAGAAACTGCTTCGTCTCGCCGCCGCGCTGGAAAAGCACAGCGAGCATCCGCTGGCAAAGGCGGTGCTGGATCATGCGGCAGAGACTCTTTCGGATGAAATCCCCGAGGTTTCCGATTTTACCGTCCTGCCCGGCAACGGCCTGTCGGCAAGGCTGGGCGGAACTCTGTTGGTGGGCGGCTCCCTGCGCTATCTGGACAGTCTGGTGACCGTACCGGATGATCTGCGGGATCAGGCAAACCGACTGTCCGAAGAAGGCAAGACGCCTTTGCTGTTCGCCGGGGACGGTGCACTTCTCGGTATGATCGCCGTGGCTGATGTCATCAAAGAGGACAGCCCTCAGGCGGTTGCCATGCTGAAGAATATGGGCATCCGTGTGGTCATGCTGACCGGAGATAACGAGCGGACAGCCAAGGCCATCGGCCGTCTGGCGGGCGTGGACGAGGTGGTTGCCGGAGTGCTTCCCGACGGCAAGGAGGCAGAGGTGGCAAGACTTTGTCAGTCCGGCAGGGTCGCCATGGTGGGAGACGGCATCAACGACGCTCCCGCCCTGACCCGTGCCGATACGGGTATCGCCATCGGCGCAGGAACCGATGTGGCCATCGACGCCGCCGATGTGGTGCTGATGAACAGCCGTCTGACCGATGTTCCCGCCGCCATCAGGCTGAGCCGTCGGACGCTGATCAACATCCGGGAGAATCTGTTCTGGGCGTTCATCTACAATGTGATCGGCATCCCGCTGGCGGCAGGCGTCTTCATTCATCTGCTGGGATGGGAACTGAACCCCATGTTCGGAGCGGCGGCAATGAGCCTGTCCAGCTTCTGCGTGGTCACCAATGCCTTGAGGCTGAACTTTGTAAAGATTCACGATCCGAAGCATGATCGGAAGAGATTCGGGAAAAATCACAAGAAACAGAATAAGGAGAATGAAACAATGGAAAAGACTCTGAAAATCGAAGGAATGATGTGTTCGCACTGCGAGGCGACCGTTAAGAAGGCGCTGGAGGCGATCCCCGGAGTGGAATCTGCCGTTGTCAGCCACGAAAGCGGCACCGCCGTCGTCACGCTGAAGTCGGAGGTTGCCGACAGGAAGCTGACCAAAGCGGTAGAAGGGGCAGGATATAAGGTTCTGTAAGAGGAAGACCTATTATAACAAAAGGAGATAAATAAGTCCGCAAAGAAGCAGAGACAACGATCGACCGGTCGAAGTCTCTGCTATTTGTTGTATGAGAAAGGAAAAGTGAAGACTGTTTTTTCGGGTACATATTCGTCTGCAAGAATCGAATATGTACAGCCAATCCGAATGGATGACCACAGAACCGACCTTGGTAATTGCGGAATGGAGTTTTGTCGCAAAATTGATACCAAATACAGCCCGGTATTGCATCAAAAACCAGGGGGCATCAAAGGATGGTATTGGATGCACCCCCTTCTTTTCAGATCTTTATTCTTTTCGTAGCAATGTTTTCCTGAAATGCCACATCGTGTTCCACAAATATCATAGTAGGAGCATATTGGAGAAGCAACTGCTCTATCTGCATGCGGGAATAGATGTCGACAAAGTTCAGCGGTTCATCCCATACATACAGATGTGCTCTCTCACAAAGACTTTTGGCAATCAGAACCTTTTTCTTTTGTCCGCCCGAAAAGCCGGACATATCTTTTTCAAACTGCACCCGCTCAAAATCCATTTTTCTCAGAATGGTTTTGAACAGGCTTTCGTCTATCCGGTGTTCTCTGGCGAAATCGGTCAGCGTTCCCCTTAAATTTGAGGTATCCTGAGGCAGATAGGAGATCACAAGACCGGAACCCGAACTGATCGTTCCGCTATGGTCGATCGGTTGCCCCAACAGGAGTTTCAGCAAACTGCTTTTTCCGCTTCCGTTCTTACCGTCAAGCAATACACGGTCGCCCTGAAAGACGGTAAAGGAAACCGGTCCGCACACCTTTTTATCTTCATAGAACACCTCGACGGACGAAAAATCAACCAGCCGACTGTTGTGATAGATTTGCGGATGCAATTTCAGATTTTCGGTTTTTTCGATATTTTTCAGCAGTTTCGACTTTTGTTCGATGGCATCCTGCGTTCTCTCTTCTATGACCTTTGCACGCTTCATCATTTTGGCGGACTTGTGTCCGGCATACCCCCTGTCCGTCTTTAATCCCGAATCCTGTACGCCGTATTTGTCCGATTCTGCCTTGTCAGACCAGGCGGATGTGCGTTTTGCCGCCTGTTGCAAATGGGCGATTTCTTTTTTTAAACGATCGTTTTCCGCAAGTTCGTAATTCTGCTGTCTCTCAAAGTTTTCCATCCAAGAGGAAAAATGACCGCTTTGCACTTCAATGTTGCTTCTGTTCAGAGAAAGAATATGATCCACGCATCCGTCTATAAAACGACGGTCATGGGACACCAGAATGAATCCCTTTTTCCTTTGCAGATAAGCCGATACCCGTTCTCTTGCATTGGTATCAAGATGATTGGTCGGCTCATCGATCAGCAGAAAATGTCCCTCGTTTAAAAACAGTGCCGCAAGAAGAACTTTTGTCTGCTCCCCGCCCGAAAGGGTTTTGAAGGGCCTCCAGAGAATGTCGGCATCCATATCAAGGTAGGACAGTTCCCGTATCAGTTTCCATTCTTCGGCATGAGGGCATATCTCTTGTAAGATCCCTTCCGTTATTCGGGACTTGTCCGCAACCGGATAGGGAAAGTAATCGAAGGGTACGGTAGATATGATTTTGCCTCTGTATTCATATATTCCAAGTAAGAGATTCAGAAAGGTGGTCTTTCCTCTACCGTTTCTTCCGATAAACCCCAGTTTCCAATCGGTATCAATCTTAAAACTGACATTTTCAAAAACAGGATCATAACTTCCGGGGTAGGTAAACGATAAATTTTCAACTTTGATAATTGACATGATACAGCCTCCTTGTTTACAAAACCAAAAGGTAAGAGTCGCAAGAAAGCCAATTCTTGCGACTCTTATCTTCCCGGTAATGCTACGACGCCTAAAAACGACGCAGGAAACCGACATAATGAGCGGAACAGACTGATAACTTTCTTGCAACGAGCGCAGAGATACCGTAAAAATCGGTATTTCCGCATATTTCTCTTTATCTGCAAGAAAAGTTACGCATCTTTCCACCTCTTTCAAACCATCAATTCTGCTTTTATTATACTCATTTTCCCGGTTTTGTCAATAGATATTATAAAAATATTTCCCTTTCAACCGGATTTTTGAAGAGAGAAGACAGACCGTTTCGGAGGACCGCCGGAGAGAGGAGATGTGACATCAGGTCCAATCCGTCGTTTGGGGTCTCCCCGTATCTTTTGTATTTCTCTTACTTCGCCACAGGGCGGATGATCTTTCTGGGACATTTTTCGGCGCAGACGCCGCATCCGATGCACTTGTGGGGATCAATGGACGCCACAAAATCGGTGACGGTGACGGCGCCCGTGGGGCAGTTCTTCTCACAGAGCTTACAGCCGATACAGCCGGCGTCGCAGTGAACCCTTGAATCCGCGCCCTTTTCGTGAGACGAACAGCCTACATAGTAGGCGGATTCGCTGGGAATGATCCGGATGATTCTCTTGGGACAGGCCGACGCACAGGCTCCGCAGGCGGTGCATTTTTTGGGATCCACCACCGCAACGCCGCTGTCTACCGAGATGGCGCCGAACTTGCAGGCTTTGACGCAGGTGCCCAGTCCGATACAGCCGAAGGGACACAGCTTGTCGCCGCCCACCAGACGGGATGCCGATACACAGTCGCCCGCACCCTCATAAAGATAGCGCAGTTTCGCTACACCTGCACCTCCGGAGCAGATGACCTGTGAACGCTTGCGCTCCGCCTTTTCGGCGGGAACGCCCATGATTTCGGCGATTTTCGCCGCAACTTCATCGCCTCCGGCAGAACAGGCATTGCATTTTGCCTGACCCTTGACGATGTTCTCCGCCAATGCACTGCAGCCCGAAAATCCGCATCCGCCGCAGTTTGCCCCCGGGAGGGCGTCCACGATTTTCGGGATCCGTTCGTCGGTTTTGACGGCGAACAGCTTTGACGCCACCGCCAGTACCACTCCGAAGAAGAGACCCAGCCCCGCAAATATCAGGACGGGGATCAGTACCACTTTCCAATCCATTTCGTTGTACCTGAAATCCTTTCTGAGGAATTTGTTCGATTTGATCTGCAATGTTCCCGAAAGGATGATTTATCCCGTTGGAAACATGCTCCGCTTTGCCCCTTTATCCGAAGCTGACGCCGGAGAATCCGGCAAACGCCATTGCCAGCAGTCCCGCCGCAATCAGAGTGGTGGGGAATCCGCTGAAGGCTTTTGGGGGATTGGCAAATTCCAATCTGACCCGCACGCCCGAGAAGACCACGATCGCCAGCGTAAAGCCCAGTGCCGATGCAAATCCGAAGGCGATGGACTCCACCAGATTGTAGCCCCTCTGAATGTTGGTCAGGCAGGCGCCCAGAACCGCACAGTTGGTGGTAATCAGGGGAAGATAGATGCCCAGCGACTGATAGAGGGCGGGGACGAATTCGTGCAGGAACATTTCGATGAACTGCACCAGTGCGGCGATGACCAGAATGAACGCCATGGTTTCCAGATAGGCAAGCCCCGCCGGCTCCAGAAGGAAGTGGTAGACCAGCCAGGTCACGGTGGAGGCAAGGGTCATGACGAAGGTGACGGCAAGACCCATACCCAGTGCCGTGGAGGGATTTTTGGACACGCCGAGGAAGGGACAGCAACCGTAGAATTTCGAAAAGATGAAGTTGTCAATGAGGATTGCCGTGAACATCAAAAGAAGAATTTCGGTAAAGTTCATCTGACCTCCTCCTTTCCGACGGGAACGGCGGATGAATCCTCATCAGAGGATTTTTCGGATTCGACGGTTTTTTCCGCCGACGCTGCCAGCTTCTTTTCCCGACTGCGCTGTGCAGAACTCATGCGAATTTTCTGAACCCCCGCAATCACAAAACCCAGCGTGATGAAAGCGCCGGCAGGCAGGATGAAGAAGGTGGCGGGCGTCCAGACTCCGAAGGTGATGTCGTAGCCCAGAATGCTTCCGCTTCCCAGAATTTCACGGACCGATGCGATCAGGCAGAGGGCAAGGGTGAAGCCCAGACCCATGGCAAGACCGTCCACCGCAGAGGGCAGGGGCTTGTTCTTGGCGGCAAAGGCTTCGGCTCTGGCAAAGATGATACAGTTGACCACGATCAGGGGAATGAACAGTCCCAGCGACTGATAAAGCTCGAAGACATAGGCCTTCATCACCAGTTCCACGGCGGTGACGAAGCCCGAAATTATGATGATAAAGGCGGCGATGCGCACCTGAGAGGGGATGATCTTCCGAAGCAGGGAGATCAGCAGATTGGAGCAGATCAGAACGGCAGTCGCCGCAAGACCCATGCCGATGGCGTTGATCAGGGAGGTGGTGGTGGCAAGAGTGGGACACATTCCGAGCAGTTGAACCAGCGTCGGATTGTTCTCGATGATGCCGTTCTTCAGAATGGCAGAGTAACGGGGTTTGGTTTCGTTTTCCATCAGCTTTCTCCTTTCACAATCGCTTGGGCGGCAGAGTTTGCCGTGTTGACGGCATCCAGCAGGGCGGAAGAGCTGATGGTGGAGCCGGAAATGGCGTCAATGTCTTCGCCCAGCGTAAGCTCGCCCGATTGGCCGGCATACTGCTCCAGATATTCGTTTTCACCCACACGGGAGCCGAGTCCCGGGGTTTCGGAGTGGGAAATCAGGCGCACGCCCAGAATGGTGCCGTCGGCATGATAGCCCACCAGCACATCCAGATCGCCGCCGAATCCGCTGCCCGTCACGCTGACACAGTAGCCCAGAAGCTCACTGCCCTTGGTGATCCGGTAAACGGCGTCCACCGTTTCGGGAGCGGCAATCTCTTCCACCGAGATGCCGTCGCCGTAAATTTCCGCCATGGCAGTCCGTTTTTCGCCCAGCAGATTCTCCTCCGCTTTTTCGTGGGTCAGCCCGTATACCAGGGAGACGGCGGCGGCGGTCAGGGAGCAGATGATGAGCAGAATCAGCGAGATGTTCAGAACGTACAGCAGATTATTTTGCTTCTTTTCCACTGCCTTTTGCCTCCTTTTTCCACTTTTTCAGGGTTTTGGTGCCGAAAACTCTGGGCGCAAAACAGCGATCCAGATACCAGACCAGAGCATTCATAATCAGAATGGAGAAGGATACCCCCTCGTTATACCCGCCGAAATAGCGGATAAAGACGGTAATCAGACCGCATCCCACACCGAAGACCAATCTTCCCTTGGGAGTAACAGGAGAGGTCACATAGTCGGTCGCCATGAAGAAGGCTCCCAACATCAGTCCTCCCGCAAACAGCTCGGTTCCCATATTGGCAAGCCGGGAGATTCCCTCCACACGGGGGAAGATCAGGGCGATCAGTGCCACCGTACCGATATAGGCGGCGGGGATGTGCCATGTAATCACCTTACGCACCAGCAGATAGACCCCTCCCAGAATCAGGAACAGAGCCGACACCTCTCCGATCACCCCGGGGGTGTTTCCGATAAAGAGGTCCAGAATGGACACCGGGGACGCCTGCCCCTGACTCAGGGATGCCAGAGGGGTTGCCGAGGACGTGGCATCCACATAGGTGATGCCCGAGGCAACCTTGGTAAAGGAGGTCATGGCAGAGGTCCATGCCAGCATCAAAAAGACCCTTGCGGCAAGTGCCGGATTGAAGACATTCTTTCCGATTCCGCCGAAAACCTGCTTCACCACCACAATGGCGAAGAAGGCACCGACAATCGCCATGGGGATGGGGAAGGTGACGGGAAGATTCAGGGCAAGCAGCAGTCCGGTGACTGCGGCGGACAAATCGGTGATGGTAGAGCGTCTCTTCGTCAGCTTTTCAAAGCCCCATTCGAAGAAGACGCAGGCGGCTACCGTTACCAGAACCAGAACCAGCGCCCGCAGACCCAGACGCCAGGCACCCCAGAGTGTGGCGGGTGCAAGGGCAATGAGAACATCCCGCATGACGGTGCGGGTGGTGTCGGGAGCATGGATATGGGGAGAGGAGGATACCGACAGAAGCTCGGGATAGAGCGATTCCTTCTGACTTGAATTCATCTTATGTATTCCATACCTTTCTTCGTGATGTGCGGCCTTTCGTTCTTTCGGGGATTTGATCAGCGCATCTGCCGTCCGGCAGGCAAAATCCCGTTGAAAGGGTCAGACCGCCGTCCGAAAGGGATTACCCTTCGGACTTTGCCTCCTTTTTCAGAGTCTGAGCCGCCCGTTTTGCCTGATCCCTTGCCCGGATAGCAGCCTTGGCGTTTCGCATATAGCTGACCAGAGGAATCCGGGCAGGACAGTTGTAGGCACAGGTGCCGCATTCCACACAGCTCATGACCGACAGAGCCTCCGCCTCTTCGTAGCGGGACTGTCGGGAGTAGGCGGCGATGTAGTTGGGCATCAGGTGCATGGGACAGTGGGCGACGCATCTGCCGCAGTGGATGCAGGCGTCGGTCTCAGCCGAACTGCCTGCGAATTTTTCGGTAAGAAGGAGCAGTGCGGAGGTTCCCTTGGTAACCGATCCGTTGAAATCCCACTGGGCAAAGCCCATCATGGGACCGCCCGAGATCATTTTCTTGGGCGTTTCGGTCAGTCCTCCGCAGAATTCGATCAGATCCCGGAAGGTGGCACCTACCGGAACTCTCAGGTTGGAGGGTGTCTTCACCGCATCGCCCGATACCGTCACAATCCGTTCCATCAGGGGATATCCGTGATAGAAGGCCCCGTGGACGGCGGCGCAGGTCTCGGCGTTGAAGATGACACAGCCCACATCCGCCGGTAGCTTGCCCGAGGGAAGCTCCCTTCCCGTCAGGGCGGAAATCAGCTGGCGTTCGTCCCCCTGAGGGTATTTGGTCTTCATGACGGCGACCTCCATGGGATGGGACATGCAGAGGGCGCGCATTTTTTCAATGGCGTCGGGCTTGTTGTCCTCGATGGCAATCGTACCCTTTTCCAGCCCCAGAGCATGGAGAAGGATCTCGGCACCGCCCAGAATCCAATCGGGATGCTCCAGCATCATGCGGTGATCGGCGGTGATGAAGGGCTCGCATTCCGCCGCATTGACGATCATCCGATCCACCTTGCCAACCGCCGAACGCAGTTTGGCGTAGGCGGGGAAGGTGGCGCCTCCCATGCCCACGATTCCGGCAGAGCGGATCACTTCGGCAATCTCGTCCGACGAAGTCTCGGCAAGAGGCTTTCCGTAGGGCTTTACCGAAGGGTCAAGGGTGTTCTGAAAGTCGTTCTCGATGACCATGCAGGTGATCGGAGCGCCTGCCGCGCCGAATCCGGGAACCAGCTTTTTCACCGTTCCAGAAACGGGGGAGTGGATGGGACATCCGAGCGCCCCCTCCACGGCGGCAATGACCTGACCCCGCAGAACCTTGTCCCCGGGGGACAGAACCGGCTTTGCCGGTGCGCCGATGTGCTGAGTCAGGGGAATCGACAACATTGCCGGCGCAGGCATTTCCCGTATGGGATTTGCGGCGGTGCGCTTATATTCCCGCACATGAGCGCCGCCCCTGAATGTAAATTTCATATTCGTTTCAACCTTTCCTGAAAGGATTTTAGATCTTTGTCCCAAAAACCGAAGGTTCGGTTTGCCCGCCGCCATGCTCTTTGGGGCGGAGGTCGGAACCCCCGATTGATGCCGAATTGTGAAAAAATCAACAATTTGACCCGTTTCATAGATTCGTAGAGGGACCAAAACAAGTAAAATCCCCCTACTGTGTACACTATACTCCTTTTTTCGCCGTTTGTCAAGGTTTTTCTGAAAAGCAAACTGCATTTTGACGGGAAAATCCGTTTTGCCGTTTTACCGGTGAACCATCCCTGTGTGACAGGACCGTTTCCCCGATACCCCCGCTTTTTTATAAAGAATCCTTCATACGGTCTTGATTTTTTCATGAATAAATGCTATAATCGGATTATCTGAATTCCCGTGAGGTCATTACCATGAATTTTTATCTTGCCGATACCCATTTTTATGATCAGAAGTGCCTCGGATATGACGGCCGTCCCTTTGTCAGTGTGGAAAGCATGAACGATACCATCATCAAAAACTGGAACCGCGTAGTCGGTCCCGACGATACCGTCTATCTGGTGGGCGATTTTTCCTACGGCAGGGGCGGGGATGTGGTTTCCGTCTCCCAGCGTC
>JBJDZJ010000116.1:0-2272 GCA_051867915.1 Eubacteriales bacterium | reverse complement strand
AGTCTTGAAAACTTTTTGTTTTTTCATGTGTCTACTCTATGGGGATTATATCATTTCAAACAGCTCTGTCTGTTTTTTACCTTTTCACAGGCTTCCTTCTGAGGTATTGTTCACCGTATTCCTTTTATAATTTACAAACCGATTCCGTTTCCCGACCTGAAACGCAGAATCAAGCGTCGGATCAGCTCAAATGGAACGATCAAAAGAGACAGGGCAAATACAAAAAGAAGTTTCGTCAACGGAAGAGGAACCGAACGGAAAACAGTGCCGCCGAAGTAGATCATGAGCAGTTGAACGACGGTCACTGCCGCCATGATGACGCAAAATCCTTTGTTCCCTCGAATATGAGCAAAAAGGTTGATTCTGGGGGTCCTTGCTATAAAGCAATTGACGACGCCGAGGAATATGAACAATCCGAAAAAAGCGGTAAGAAAGGGCGTTTTGTTCTGATCGAAGCCGAAAAATTCACGGATGATCGGCAGTTTCAGAAACAGAATACAAACCGAAACCGAAAAGGTTGCCGCAAAAGCAATCTGTTTTGCCATATACCGATTGACCAGCGGTTCATCCCGCTTTTTCGGAGCCTCTTCCATACTGGATTTCACGGGCGGTTCTCCTGCGAACGCCAGCCCTCCCAGTGTATCCATAATAATATTGATCCAAAGCATCTGAATCACCGTAACCGGGGTATCTATTCCGATGAACGGTCCGAAAAGCGATACGGCAACGGCACAGAAATTCATGGTCAGCTGGAACATGATGAACTTGCGGATGGATTTAAAGATGGTTCGCCCGTACAGTACGGTCCGAACGATATATGCCAGATTGTTGTCCATAAGGACGATGTCCCCTGCCTCTCGGGCAATTTCCGTTCCGGATCCCATAGCGAACCCCACATCGGCTATCTTGAGTGCAGGGGCATCGTTGATTCCGTCACCGGTCATTCCCACAACCCGTTCCCGGCTTTGTGCGATCCGAACCAGTCTGCTTTTATCCTCTGGGAGCGCCCGTGCCAGAACGGCCAGGTGAGGCAGAATATCCGCCACCTGATCGTCGCTCATGGCAGCCAGCTCTTCTGAGGTCAGCACCAGAGACCGATCCATGCCCGTAATGATTCTGCACCTTCTGGCGATTGCTTCGGCAGTCTCCACATGGTCCCCGGTCAGCATGACCACCTGAATCCCCGCACGCCGCAGTTGCTCTACCGAAGATTCTGCATCCTTCCTGATTTCGTCCCGGATTACGGCAAATCCGATGAGAATCAAATCGCCAAATCTGTTTTCAGTGGGCATTTGATCACAGTAGGCAAGGGCAATCAGACGGTAGGCCTGTCGGCTGAATTCGTGAAGCCGTCGGGTCACATCATAGGGAACGGGGCCGTATTGAACCGATCCATCCTCCCTCAGATACCCGACGGAACGGGGGATCAGAAGGTCCGGTGCGCCCTTGATCAGTACCCTGCGACTGCCCTTCGAAAGCCTTACGGCAGAGTATTTTCTCTTGCTGTCAAAGGGAATCTTCCCGATGATCTCGTTGGACTCCGTTCTCCCTTCACGGGCAAATGCACCCAGCGCCCGATCGGTGGCATTTCCGCCCAGAACCTTCCCTCCGCTTATGTAGCAGTCGCTGTTGTAAATTGCCTGTTCCCCAACGGCAGGTTGTAGCGCACCAAGGTCACGGAAGCGTTTATACTCTGTTCCGCCGCCGGTCAGAAAAAGGCTGACTGTCTGATTTCCGGTGGTCAATGTTCCGGTTTTATCGGTAAAGAGAATGTCCATGCTTCCCGCAGTTTCTATTCCCACCAGTTTCCGCACAAGGATCCGATCCTTGAGCATTCTCTTCATATTGGCGGACAGCACCACCGTGATCATCATCGGAAGCCCTTCCGGGACGGCAACTACAATAATTGTCACCGCCAGCGTCATACAATGGAGCAGACAGCGAAGCATATAAGACAGATTGGTCAGTTTGGCGGAGATGATGGCAAAGTTGAATCCGCTGTCCACAAAAATCACATTAAAAAAATATCCGATTGCCACAAGTACAGCGGCAAAATACCCGATTCTGCTGATGGTTTTGGCAAGGGTTCGCAAACGCAGCTTCAAGGGGCTTTCTCTGGTCTCCTCCTTCAACTGATCGGCAAGAGAACCGTAGAGCGTGGCACTGCCCACATCCAGGACACGCATGATCCCCTGTCCCGAAGTGATGACCGATCCACGGAAAAGGGCTGACGGACAGCCAAGTGCCTTTTTCACCGTCGATGTCGGATACT
>JBJDZJ010000115.1:0-11559 GCA_051867915.1 Eubacteriales bacterium | reverse complement strand
CATAATACGTTGTACCTACGATTGCGGAGCAGACCGAACAATACAAATACTTCATATGCTCTGTTTCGGAATATTCATAGTACACAGTCGATGAGCTGTGACTTTCGTACTCGACTGTACTATAATCTCCGTAGTTGCAGTCCTTTGTCCGCTTATGCTCACTGGTGTTGGCATATTCCCATTCTCCGTAAGTGTACGGACCGTGTGTCGTTCCGGAGGACACGGTTGCACCGCAGGTATTGCAGACCTTTCGCCAGTCACACCCCGTATCCCATACTGTTTTGGTTGATGAGTGGTTACACGACCACACCGCATACAGGGTAACGGAAGAATTTGAAGTATAGCTGCCACCCGGCTGATAGGACGCGCTTGTCGATGTCGGGGAAAGACCCCACCCAAGAAAGGTATATCCGCTTCGGGTAGGCTTTGTGCTTGACAAGGTAAGTGTAACATCCTCCGTCTTGGTCTGACTTGTCGGTGCCCCACTGCCTCCGTTTGCATTATACGCTACCGTATAGGTGGCAGGAGGATTCTTCTCCCAAACCGCATAAAAAGTTCTGCTTGCATTTGTGGAATAGGAATCTCCTGGCTGATAGGAAGCATAGGTGCTTGAACCGGATAGTCCCCAACCGATAAAGGTATATCCACTTCTCGTCGGAACTGTGCTGGAAAGTGTCAGAGTTTTACCGTAGATCTTTGTCTGCACAGACGGAGCACCCGAGCCGCCGTTTGCGTTGTACCGCACCGTATAGGTGTTGGGACTCCATACAGCATAGAGCGTAGCATCTCCGTTTTCCGAGTAAGTTCCCCCGGCAAGATACGCAACCGACGATGCAGACGAATCGGTCGCCCAACCCATAAATGAGTACCCTGTTCGGGTAGGCTTTGTCGAACTCAATGTCAAATTGGAATAATAACTTTTTATCTGACTTGCAGGTGCGCCCGAGCCACCGTTGGCGTTATACGATACAGTGTAGGTTTTTTCGTAATAGTAGACGATATGCTCACCGTCCCCGTAAGTTCCCGTAACAGAAGATTTATTTGGGGTATAGCCCGTAACAGAGGGTGAAGTTACCGTAAAACTGGAACCGGGTTTGCCTGTTACCGTCTTACTTGCCGCAGCCGTTCTACCGCTATTTCCGAATTTATAATTTATGACTGAGCTTTCGTTTTTAACGTAATACACGGTATAGGTTGCAGTACCGTTTCGAATATAGTTTGACGCAGGAAAATACTTGTCCATCATGGAATAGGTTACATAGGAATCGCTGCTGTTTTTGAGCGAATAACCCGAAACTGATGGCGAATAATACTTCGTTGTCTGCGTATCGGCATCAGCAGCATTCACCGAAAAGGTTTTTGTCGTAGCCAATGTGTTTCCACTTTCATCCTTGTAATAGATGGAGCAACTCATGGGATAGTTATATGCCGCAGACGCAGGAACCGCAAACATCGTTGTCAGTGCTGCGATTACCATCACAATAGAAAGAATTCTTATAAACTGCTTCTTCATTCGCTATCTCCTTTCACTCCGGGGAAGATTACAACATCGCCTTCCACACTGGGCTGGTCGTTCCGGCTCTCATCTACAGGCTGTTTCACATCGATATTGACTTCGCCTTGGTCCGGTTCTGTGTTATCCGGCTTATCCTCGGTTTCTTCACCTGTATCGGTACTGATCGGAGGAATAATTGGCACTTCCGGTTTGTCCGAAGACTGCGTTGTTTCAGTCGAAGAATCCTCGGGATTCTCCGTTTTTCTGCCGTTTTTCACGGCACAGATGATGACTGTTACGATCAACACAAGCGTAATAATCGCAACAATCACCGCTATAATGGTGTTTGCTTTTTTACTCATACAAGTTCCTTTCTGTTACTTGAATTTATAATAACTCGTTACGGTGATCGGCACTTCGAGGTCAGCAAAAGACCGACCACCCCAAACAATCGGGAATGAAACAGTATAAGATACTGCAATCCCAAACCCGTTGCCGGACAGCGTGGTGACGGTCGGTCGGCTCATCGTGCAGTTGCCGTTTTCGTAGGTGATGCTTGCGTCATCACTTCCAAATCCAAGATGTCGGTATGCGTTTTCCTTCAGCTTTTCAAGGTCGAGCATGAATTCATAATTGTCGCCTTGCTTGATGGAGTCGAACGCCTCGGTCGCAAACTCGGAAACACAACTGTCCAGTTTCATCTTCACATCACGCTTCTGAATCTGTACCTGTGCCATCAGCCCCATATATAGAATGACTACCGAAACCAGCATCGAAATGAAAAGGACGAGCACGCATAGATAGATATACGACTCGCCCTTTTTGGAGGAGGCTGTTTGCTTGATTCTGTTCAGCATTTGCGCCACCTCACTTCCAATAGACTTGCGAGATGCCGTGAGCTGATGCGGTGACCGTAACGGGAAAGACCGCTTCACCGAAGCCAAGGATACTGACACTGTAAGTGAGACGACACTCGATGATGTCACCGAGCTGCACCTTTTGCCCTGTGAGGTAGTCGGTTCCGACAAAGGAACAGGAAAAGCCGATACCGCTTTTGGTGCGGAGGGTTTCCACATAATCGTTGATATCCGTCGTACCGTTTGTTGTGGCGTAGTCGATGATCTGATCTGCCATCGTCTTCATATTCTGATTGAGCGCCACAATAGACACCATATTCACCGCAAACACAAGCACGAAGGCAACGATCATGACCGTGATCGCTACATCGATATAGGTTTCGCCTGAACAGTTAAGGAAAGCAAAAGCGCGCTTTTGCTTTCGGGCATGAACAGGCTTTCTTTGGGTATTGTTTTTCTTTACGTTCATGCCTATCATCCAAACATACCTCCGAGAGAAGATAGCAGAACCTGACCGATCACGACCACATAAATCAGCATGAAGCAGAACAGAAGAGCCATGGAGAGTTTTCTGACTCTCTTTGGTGCTTTGTTCGCCTCATTTTTGAGGAGTGTTCGCTGATAGTCCGAGAACTTGAGCACAAGGTTGCCCCAATAGACATCCGTTTTATCTCCGTGGATCACGCTGATCAGTCCCCGTGTTACATCGCTCATCATGGACGAACCGACACGGGATTCCAGGCGAGTCAGTGCTACCTCGTAGTTGCCGCTTCGCATATCTGCTACCGTAATATCCAACTCCCGGCGCAGTTCTTCTCCTGCGTGTTCACGGTAGGAGTCAAGGATGCCGAGAACGTCACGGCTGTGAACGAGTGTCTTATCGATATTGGAAACCAAACGAGGCAGTTCGTATTCGATCCTTTGGCGTTTTCCGCGTATGATCTTTCCGACCTTCTTATATTCGGTGAAGTAAATGACAACAGCGATCACTGCGATCAGAAGAGAGAGGATCGGAGCGAAGAACAGAAAAGGAATAGCAAATACACCGATAAAGAGTGCCTTGACGATAGCGTTCGCCACATACTGTTCGGGGGACAGCGTCATATCCGCACTGTCAAGGTCGGCTTTCAGCTGAAGGCGTTTGTATTCGTTGAGTTTCAGCTTGCCGGCGATCCGGTTGGCAAGGTCGCCGAGCCAGATATCGAGCGGATTTGTCTTTTTCTTCTGCCTTTTTCCAAGCGTCGTAATGGCTTTGGATACGGGATATTTCGGTATCCGGAATACATCCGACAGAATGAATCCCAACCCGATAGCGGCGATGACTGCAATGAGAATCTGTAAAACGATCATAGCCGCCTCACTTTCTGTATTCGACCTGCCTGGTGAAGCGGAACATCAGCATTGCCGTTACGATGATGGCAAGTCCGCAGATTGCAAGCACGATCTTTCCGGGTGTCGTATCCATCAGGGCGGCATACCAGTCCTTATTCAGAAAATACAGGAGCGGAATGTTGCCCACCACCATCGCCGCCATCATGAAATACTCGGTTCGGGCGGCAACAAGCATGCCTTTGATCTCGTTGTTGACGATTCGCACGTCGGTCAGCTTGGACACGATCGGCATCAGCGTGTCTTTGAGCGTTCTGTCATCCTGACAGGCAATCAAGGTGTCGCACCATTCGTCGAAAATGGAATTGCTTACCTTTTCCTTGAGATGCCGGATAGACTGCTTGATGTCAGCGGATATCATCATGTTCTCAGCCACAAATCCGGCAAAGATCTCCTTCACGGGCGGTTTGAGATGCTGCATATTCTCCCTGACTGCCGTGACGATATCGTCGGTTCTGACATAGGAGGTCGTGATGATGGAAAGTGATGTCTCGAGTTCTTCCTTGATGTGATTGTCATAGTAATTCACGGTCCGCTTGGCGTATGCAAACGGGATCATCGCAAAGGCTATGGCGAACACGGGAATCAGAAATGCATTGTCGATCATGATAGCGAGGATACATCCAAGGATCATGAGGACGACGGATGCCGCACACACAATGGAAAACTGACCGCCTTTTCCCGTCTGTTCCAGCGCATCCCGGATGCGGTTAAGTTCAACGGTGAGCTTTCGGGATCTCTTTTTTCCTTTGGCAGTCAGCACCTTTTCACGAAGCGTTTGTTTGGGAGATACAAAGCGCATCAGGTCGTCGGTGATCTTTTCGGGGTTGAGCCGTAAAAGAATGATCGCCCCTGCCGTGATCAGCAAAAAGCAGATAAGATAAACAAAAGTCATGTTCAGTCGGTCATCTCCTTTCCGGTAAAATGAGAAAGAACCTCCTGCGGTACGCCTGAGCGTGTCAAGAGGTTCTGCAAATAGGGGGACGGCGAATTGACTTTTTCAAACTCGCCTTTGATGTGGAATTTGCCGTTTTCATAGATGTTTTCCCGAATGTTATAACGGTAAAGACAACGGTAACAGGTTTTGCCGTCGGGGGTTACCTCGCACTCGGTGATGTCCATGACCTTACGGCTGTTGTCCTCACACTTGTGAGCAAACACAACAACGGGAAACGCCTGACGGGACTGGGAGAGCGAGACTGCCATACCGAGCGCAAACCTGCGCTGACAAAGGAGAGATATCCTTCCGTGTGCCGATTCGGCAGGACCGGAGTGTACCGTTGTCACAACGGTGTGTCCGGTCAGCGAGGCTTCTACGGCAGAGTTGGCTTCGGCATCTCTGATCTCGCCCACGACAACGACATCGGGGTCGAACCGCAGTGCCGCTACCACAAGGTCTTCCTGTGAGATGTTATAGGCGCTGTTTTCGCTCGGTCGGGACAGCGTGTGAACCACATTGTTCAGCGTGTCACCGAATCGGTTCTTTTTCACGAGGAACAACTCACGGGCGCCGGACTCAATGGTGTAGATACGCTTGTCATCGGGAATGCTCGACAGAAGCGCGTTCATCAGAGTGGTCTTGCCGGAACTTGTTCGTCCGGCAATCACGACCGACACCCCATACCGGATGCACATTTCAAGGAATGCGATCATTTCTTCGGTCGCCATTCCGCTCTCAATGATGTGCTTTCGGTCAACTCTCTGCGGATGCAAAAGCCGGATCGAAACCGAGATCCCCGCTTCCTCGTCCACAACAGGGCTTTTGATCGCCGTGATACGGGTGTTTCCCGGCAGATGCCCTTGGGCGATTGGCGTGGCGTTGTCGATGATCATACCGCTGTGATGCAACAGCCGTTTGACGATGTCAATGGCGTGTTGGGGACTGCGGAAGTGTTCTTCGAGTTTTTCCATTCTGCCGTCCGAATAGGTCAGCGTGATGTCATCCCAAGCGTTGATATTGATCTCGTCAATATCGGGAGAACCGAGAAACGGCGTGAGGATCGAATACTCCACCATTTCCGCATACAGACGGTCGATGAGTTTTTCTTCGGTGAAACCGTGGACGAGAAACCCGCCGTCAAGGATATACTTTTCAATATACGCTTTGAGCTGATCGTGCTTTTGTTCGTCTGTGAGTGCGGTTGCGTAGTACTTGGCAATATACTCCTGTGTCTTTCCGAGGAGGTCATATAACTCAATCCGTACCATACGCCACCACCTGACCGGCAATATCCCTCATGCGGTTTTCGAAGCGTTTATCCGAGGTCCTCTCAAAGAGCTTGCCTTGCTGCATCTGTTCTTTGACAGAAGAACTGAACGGGACGGTAAACGATACCTCTCCGAGCTGTGTCTTGGCTTCCTCTATCGGCATGAACACATCGGCATTCGGTGTATTGATGCCTTGGATATGCTCATCCAGACGGTATTTGCTGTCGCTCATGCACGGGAGCTGTGAGAGATAAAAGCTGATGCTTTTGAGGTCGGGAGACGACAGGCGGATGATCTGTTCTGCTTTCTCGATTGCAGTCTGCGCGATGATACTGTCTTCGAGCTTGCTCGTACAGTCCACGATCACATAATCTGCAAGTCTGCAAAGCTCGCCGAGCAGGTTCTCGGCTTTCGCTCTGCCGAATTTGGGATAACTGTATTTGTTTTCTCCGGTCTTATATCCGAGGAAGCCGAAGTTCTGCATATCCTTGACGGTTACAAGGCTTTTGATAATTTCACCTTGTTCTACCTCAGTTTTTGAAAGAGGAACACCGACCGAGCCGAGTTCTTCCGTTTTGTGAAAGGGGAACAGAACGGGCAGGACCGGCGTTTCGAGGTCACAAAACAGGGTGATGACCGTTGACTCGAAGGACGAGTAGATGGATGTCGCCAACTTGGTTGCGAATGTGGTCTTGCCGCTGTTGGGAGAACCCCATACGGCAATGATCTTTCCTTCTGCCATAGGTCACTCTCCCTTCGATGCGAAATATTCGTTCTGCCTGTCCAGATATTTTTGTGCTGTTGCGGCATTCCCGCGATATTCCAGAGCGAAGTGCATGGAAGCACTCTTTTCATACTGTGCGAGAAGCTCTGCCTGTTCCTGATTGACAAGAAGGGTGACGGTTACCGGCTGTGTGTTGTCGGTACGGTCTGCCTTATCCACACCCTGTGAAGTGGTGGATGTGATGACACGGATATATTGCAGTTCTCCGGGCGTAAAGGCAAATCCGTCCTTCTGTGAATACACGATCACCGAGATAATATCTCCGGTTTCCAGCTTGCCCGACAGTCCTTGTGCAAAGGAGCCGATGGTCAGGGAGATGGCTTTCTGTGTACTGCCGAGTCCTTCAAGGATATCCGATGCCGTATTCACATCCGAGGTGATTTTGGCGGGGAGAATATACTCTCCGGGATAGAGGTCGCCGGTGGCATATTTACCTACAACATCTTCCTTTTTCGTCAGCACACCCGCAGGGAGATTGTAAGAACCCACTTTTATGGTTTCCACATCTCCCTCGCCGATCTGACTGCCTTTGATCACGGTCTGACAGATCCGCACGATCTCCGTCTTGCCGTCATTGAGCCTGTTGACCAGCGGAGCGATGCCGAAGCAGATGGCAAGTGCCGCCACGATACAGACAATGCCGATGACCGTGCGGTTACCGATGACCTTCGCACCGGTGTTTTTTGTTTTCTGTTTCTTCATTTGTTTCCTTTCCGCTTATGCGAAGAACAGTATCATCGCACCGATACTGAGGAACGGCACCAGTGCAAACGGTTGCTTCGTATTGCGATTCTTTTTTCGATTATAGATGCTGATGATGACGACTGCCAGAATCAGCCCCACCATATATGCACCAATTCCTCTCCATGCACCGAGAAGGAATGCAAGGGCTGTTGAGAGTTTGATGTCTGCACCCCCAAGGGTTTTGTGCGGAGGGATCAACGCCAACGCAATCTGCGGAACGAACACGAACAGAGCGCCCAATGTCATTGAGGTGATACCCTGCGTCGAAATGCTCGCAAGTGCGAGTGCGAACACCGTGATCCAAACGGAATCGTCCACCGTATGGGTTGTCAGGTCGGACATGGAAGCAAACAGGAGGACGAAAAACAAAAATAACCCCTGAATGAGTTCGACAGAAATCCCGAACCGCAGAAAGAGGCAAAGTCCTATTGCTCCTGATGCTATCAGATTGAAGATCGGTTTTGATACCATGCCTTTGCTTGCCATCACTTTAGACAGTACCCAGCCGATCAGCACGGAAGTTCCAATGACAGCCAATGCGGATAATACGATAAGAGCAATGCTGAATGTTGATTCCGTGATGTTATAGGCATAAAAGGGCTTGATGGGAGTAATCGGGTAGATGATAGGTTTTATAATTGTCTGCATATTTGATCCTCCTTCTTAAAAGAAAACCAAAGGCAATCCGTCTCTCTGCCAAGAGCGACCGTCCGTGCTTTTGTACAGATTCCCTATAGCAGATGTCCCGGTAGGTGCGTCATACACTTTTACCATCATACCGAATGTTCCGGTTTGATTTTGATACAGGCTGTACTCTACTCGTTTTCCGTCCAAACTGAATTTTCCGGCATTGTATGCGATAGACCAGTGAGCCCCGTTATCTTCTGTCTTCAGAATATAAACGTTTTTAGAATCGTAGACAAGTGCAAGGCTGAAATCCTTCTCGGATGTGTTTAAGACCTTTTTCACGGAGGCATTTTCATCAAGCTCTGGGATTTCCGAACTCAGCCAAGTCGAACCGTCATAGGAGTATTGCAGGGAGGATAGCGTTGCGCCATACCTGTACGCAGAAGCACCTTCCTCGTAATGCATCATATCCTGCACCTTGGCATTGAGTTTCGGCATAACCAAATTGTCAAATAAGGCATACAGCCCGCCAAGGATCAAAGCACCGATAACGATTCCGATGATGATTTTGATACCGGTATCGATATGACCTTCACCGGATTTGTTTTTTAAATAATGAATTCCTTTCATAACGCTCCTTTCATACGATTGGAATCAAGTCAGACCAGGTCGGTTTACTCCATGAAGTTGCATGAACTGCTGAACCTGAATAATAAGTGGACCCACCTGCAAGCCAACGGATGACGAATCTGTTCCCGCTGAATGATCCAGAGGTTCTTGGAAGATCCGAACTGCTGCCGTAATAGAAATGTGTGATGCTGGTAGCCGTGAAGCTGAATTGTTCGGTCCATTTGATTCCATCCGAAGAGGCAATCAGGTAATAACTCGAACCTTTTTTTACAATTGCCGCCTGTTCGGACACTTCATCGCCACCGTCAATCAGGCTGTAAACGGAAGCACCGTCTCCGTAATTCGGCATCTGTACGCTTTGCCAATGCTTCCCGTCATAGGAATACTTCAAAGTATAGGTTCCGGTTTCATTGTTCAACAGTCGCTGAACAGTCACCCCGTCTTTAGCATAATCCATCATTTGATCAACCTCGTCATTCATTTGTGGAAGGATTACCGTTGCAAACAAGGCATACAACCCACCGAGGATCAAAGCACCGATAACGATTCCGATGATGATTTTGATACCGGTATCGATATGACCTTCACCGGATTTGTTCAATAATGAGTTTTTATAATGTGTCATCAGGCACTCCTTTCTTTTTAGTTAATTGGGGGGAGCAAAAGCTCCCCCGGTGTGGTTCGACTCAGGTTCCGGAATAGGAGAACATACTCTGAATCTTGGTAGTAAGAGTGGGGATAATGGTGGAGTTGAAGAGCGCGTACAGACCTGCCAGGATCACACCGCCGATTACGACGCCGATGATGATCTTGACGCCCGTATCGATATATCCCTCACCGGAGGTGGATGCAATGGCGGTCTTGGCGGAAATTGCGATGGAATTGAGTTTCTTCTTGATGGAATTGATGAGTTTCTTCATGTTTTGATTACCTCGTTCTTTCTGTTTTTGGATTTTGGTTTTCTTTGCTTACTGTGGCTCAACTTCTGATTAACCGGCGTAGTTGAACATCTCGCCGATCTTGGTGGTGAGAGTAGGAATGATAGTGGTGTTGAAGAGTGCGTAGAGCCCTGCCAGGATCACACCGCCGATCACGACACCGATGATGATCTTGACGCCGGTGTCGATATAGCCCTCACCGGAGGTGGATGCAACGGCGGTCTTGGCGGAAACTACTGCGTGGTTAAACTTGTTCTTGATGGAGTTGATAAGCTTTTTCATGTGTTGATTACCTCGTTCTTTCTTGTTTTTTGTTTTTGATTTGTTGGCGATAAAATGAAAACGGGGAGTGACTTTCTCTCACTCCCCGCATGTGGGTGCAGATCACATCTGCTGCATCGTCTGACTGCCGTTCGCCTGTACGGGAGCCTGACTTGCGGTCTGTGCCTGTTCCAGCGCATGGGTATACCCGTCGATCACGTGCTTGACGAGTGCTTCACGCGCTTCCTTGGTCACAGGGTGGAACACGTCTTCATACTGCGTGTTTCCTTGCGCATCCTTGTAGGAATTAGAAGGCATATTGACAAACATGCCTTTCTCATTTTCAAAGATGCGGATACCGTGTACGGCAAAGGGACCGATGTTTGCGCTTGCAAACGCCTTGAGCTTCTTCGTATCATCGTCAAAGAGCTTGTCGATCCTGACGCTGATCTCGGGTACGGGTATTTGTGCAGATTGCGTCTGCACATTCTCGGTCGCCTTTTCTGCCTGTTCGGTTGGCTTCTGTTTCTCTTGAACGGGAGAAGCGTTGCCAGAGCCTTTCTTTGATGCCATTCGATTACCTCCTTTCCTCGAGAATATCTATCTGAAATCCGACAGTTGCGCACCTGCCGGATGGGATATCACCAACCGTAGAAGGTAAAGCCACAATCGCTTTGGACTTCTTCGGGGCTGATATCTTGGGGCTTGGCGAACATCTCGCTGTATTTCTGCACCTGTTCATCGGTGAGACTGCACAAATTACCGACGCCGTCATCTCTTGTGACGAAGATGGGACCGGCATAGATTCCGTTTCCGAGTCTTCGGTTGCCTTCCATACCATTGAGCTTGGCTTCCTCATTGCCGAGGATCATGCAGTCATCGTCGAAGGGATAGGTGTATTCGATATACGAATCTTCGCAGTGATCACTGACAGCTCTTTGGAGATTGTCAAGTTCGTCTTTGACATAGGTGACGATGGGAGTCCGGTGCGGTTGGATCATCAGCATCCGCAGACCGTCCATCTCGGCACACTGTGTGGAATCAAAGTCCGGGAGTTTCTCAAACCCGATACTGTCAACAAAATAACTTCCGGGTTCGATTTCGTCATTGTCGCCGATTACTTCGACAATGTCCGATACCGACAGCGAGTGTCCCTGATAGGTTCCGGGGTGATCGCAACCGTTGAAGAGCGTATATACATCCTCAAGGTCGCCGTCCACATCGCCGTGGAATACGCACTTGTAGATGGCAGGATCGATACCACCGTTTTCAATGGTTTGTCTGTAGCTGTCAAACTTGACCCGGTTGGTATCCTTGTCACCGTCTATCTGATAGATGTTGATCCTCATTCGAGCTTCAAACCTCCGTCTTCAGTATTCTCCTGTCCGTGAAGGAACTTATCGAGGTTTTCGTTCACCCAATCGGGAACTTGTTCGGGATCTGCGATGCCGATGAAGTCGCCACGGACGAATTGCGTTTTTTCTCCGTCAGAAACGAAGAAACCAAAAATCTTACGACCAAGCGAAGACGGTCGACAACCGTTTCCACCGTTTGCATAAAAATACTGGAACTCACCCCTCTTGTATTCTTCGGCAAGAGCGTCAGAGTGCAGAACAAGGAGTTTTT
>JBJDZJ010000114.1:0-11791 GCA_051867915.1 Eubacteriales bacterium | reverse complement strand
CGGACGAACGGCTTTGGACAATTTTACCTCTGTTGAGAAGGTAATTAGACTTTTTTGACAGCCTCACGGCACCTGCATACAGAGAATGTTTGCAGGTGCCGTGTGTTTTTGTAATTTTGGGGTCCGATCAGTCCATGTCGGGGTATTTTACCTTGTCCCACTGGCGGATGACCTCTCTCTGGATCTTGCCGGAGATGGTCTTGGGCATTTCGGGAATGAATTCCACAATGCGGGGGTACTTGTAGGGAGCGGTTTCGTGCTTGACATACTCCTGAAGCTCCTTGACCAGCTCGTCGGAAGGCTCGTATCCCTTGGCAAGAACGATGGTGGCCTTGACCAGATAGCCACGGGTCTTGGAGGGAACGCCGGTGACGGCACATTCCAGCACGGCGGGGTTCTCCATCAGGCAGGATTCGATCTCGAAGGGCCCGATGCGGTAGCCGGAGGATTTGATGATGTCGTCGTTTCTGCCCACATACCACAGATAACCGTCGGCATCCCAGTATGCGGTGTCTCCGGTGTGGTAGATGCCGCCTCTCCAGACGAAGTTGTACAGCTCATCTTCGTTGATATAGCCGGAGAACAGACCGACCTGTTTGCCGTTCACGGGAGGAATAATGGCGATCTCGCCGGTCTTGCCGGGCTCGGTGATCTCGTTGTTGTCGGCGTCCACCAGACGGATGTTGTACATGGGCGAGGGCTTGCCCATGGAGCCGGGACGGTTGTCGTTGACCAGATTGCCGATAATCAGAGTGGTTTCGGTCTGACCGAATGCTTCCTTTATCTCCAGTCCGGTCATCTCTTTGAAGGCCTTGAATACTTCAAAGTTCAGAGCCTCTCCGGCGGTGGAAGCGTGTTCAATAAAGGAAAGATCCCAGTTTTTCAGATTTTCCTTGACGAGGAAGCGGTAAATGGTAGGAGGTGCGCAGAAGGTGGTGACTTTGTACTCGCAGAGTCTGTCCAGCAGATCCTTTGCGATGAATCTGTCGAAATCGTAGACAAACAGGGAGGCTCCGCACAGCCACTGACCGTAGATTTTGCCCCAGGAGGTCTTACCCCATCCGGTTTCGGCGACGGTCATATGGAGCTTGTTGACCTGAACCAGATGCCAGTGCTTTGCCGTAATGATGTGTCCCAGAGGATAGGTGTAGTCCTGGCAGACGGCCTTGGGTTCACCGGTTGTTCCCGAGGTAAAGTAGACCATCATGGTGTCAAGGGCGCTGTTTTCGAGGCGGGGAAGCTCGGTTGATGCTTTTTCGGCTTCTTCGGTCAGATTGATCATGCCCTCCCGGTCTTCACGGACGATATACATCTGTTCAAGGTTGGTTTTCTGTGCGGCTTCCTGGACAAAATCGGCAACCTCACCTTCATTGGTGCAGATGATGGCCTTGATGTTCGCCTTGTTGATCCGGTAAACCATATCCTTGACGGTCAGCATGTTGGTTGCGGGAATCAGAATGGCGCCGATTTTGTGAAGGGCGAGAGTGGCGAACCAGTATTCATAGTGACGCTTCAGAATGGTCATGACATAATCGCCCTTGCCGATGCCGTGGGAGAGAAGTACATTTGCATAGCGGTTGGAATACTCCACCATTTCCCGGAAGGTAATGGTCTTTTTTGCGCCCGCCTTGTTGCACCATTCCATGGCAACCCGATCGGGATCCAGATCTGCCAGTCTGTCTACTACATCATAGGCGAAATTGAAGTTGTCGGGATAGTGAATGTCGAATTTTACCAATCTGCCTGCTTCGTCAAAAGCTTCCGTACAATACTGCTTGTAAAAGTTTTCGATGGCCTCATATGTGTTTTGATTTTTGCTCATGTGTGTGAACCGTGCCTTTCCTTATTTCTCGATATGTAGTTGCCGACTGTGCGATCAGGCATATGGATGCGCATCCCCCAAATATAGGAGCCGGTCGGATCCTTTTTGTGAATCCCTCGCCTGCGATACCCGCACCGCCAACGCTTTTATCATACCAGATTTTTTGCCGGATTTCAACCTACTGTGCGGTTTTTGCGCTCTACCAATTTAAAAACGGACTCTACCCTCCGAAAATCGGACTCTACTCAGGATAGAATCCGCTGATTTGTGTCCAAAATGTAAACTTGTGAAAGATTTTCGATAGCCTCTTGCCAAACGAAAAAAATCTGCTATAATAGAAACTGGAATAATATGATCCGGAGTTGCAGATCAAAATGATAGATGAACAGAATCTCAGGCAAACCATTGCCGATAATTTGATATATTACCGAAAAAGGGCGGGGCTGACCCAGGCGGAGCTTGCCGCCACCCTGAACTATTCGGACAAGTCTGTTTCCAAGTGGGAGCGGGGAGAAGGAATTCCCGATGTCATTGTCCTCTCTATTCTTGCGGACTATTACTCTATTGAAGTCAGCGATCTGCTTCGTGTCCGTGCAACAGAGGAAGATCAATCCCGGGAGACCGAGCCGGAACCGCCCAAACACCGCAGTCTCCGGGCGAAAATTCTAGTTCCCATTCTTTCGGTGGGAATCGCATGGCTGTCCGCTACCTTTCTCTTTTTTCTGCTCAAGGTGATTTTTCCCAGTCTTCCCGTAGCGGGTCCTGTTTTTACCTGGTGCGTGCCGGTCAGTTTCATCATTCTGACCGTTTTTGCGGCGATCTGGTGGAATCAGCCTCTGCTGTTCGTCTGTATCAGCGGAATTGAGTGGTCGGTTGCGCTGGCTCTTTATATGACCTTCCGTTTTGCTCCGTATATGGTTCTGATTTTTGCCGTTGCCGGGGTCATGGAGCTTCTGACCGTCCTGTGGTTCATTCTTCGGGCGCCCCGAAAACCGTCCTCCAAGGTCTGATGGGAGAATAAGACATATCCGAATCAACCGTAAACGCCGCTTGCTTTGGATTTTGATCCTTTTGATACCGGTATGGGTTTTCCGAAACCGGAAAAGATGATTTGGAAAGGAACCTTTTCACGATGAAATGTCCGAGCTGTCAGTCCGACCTGTTTGTCGGAAGCCGATTCTGCCCGTCCTGCGGAAGGCGATTGGATGCTCCTTCGCCGGAGGGTGTCTGCATGACCAGAAATGAATTCTTCCGTCTGGCCCTGCCCCAAAGGTTCCAGTCGTTTTTGCATACGGGAATATTTCTGACCTATTTTTGCGCCCTGATCTGTCTCTTTTCCTCGATCTGGTACCCTGTATCCGGACTGCTGCAGGCACTGGTATGCCTGACCTTTGCCATCGGACTTCAGGTGAGCAAGTCGATCGTGTGGGCGCTTGCGGAGACGGTTGTGACTGCCGGATGTCTGGTGGTTGGCGTGATCGTGAACGGCAGCTTTGTCAGCATGATTTCATTGGTTGCGGGCATTTTTGCCTGTGTCGGCAGCCATGCGCTGTCCACCTCCTATGCGGCCTATGTGGTCAGCGGCATAACGCCGGAGCTTCGGGACGAGGAAGGCAGGCTCATGGTCCTGAAATACAAAAAGCGGAAGAATCTCCGCCTGATTGCGGTAGTCGTTCTGTGCGTCCTCATGGGAATCACCTTTATCGTGTCGCTGTCGGTTCACCTGTCCGGGAGACTGCAGGATGAGGGCTATACTGTGGGAACGGTTGCCGGGGACGGAAGCTATGAAAACAGCTTTGCGGACATTCGCTTTTCTCCGGATGAGAATTGGACGGTGTACGGCGAGCGGGAGCTGGAAGAAAAGCGGCTGGAATACAATGCCGTCGGAGCCGATTCCATGGTCTACTATGCGGAGAGCGAGACTTTATCTGCATCGGTCCGGCTGGATCTGATGAAGCAAACCACCTCTGTTGTCACCGAAAAAGATCTTCTGGATTCCTATGTTGCCCGGGGTCTTGCCGGTGCAGAGGATCAGGAAATTCTTTACCGATACGAGCCCTATGCGTCGGTCACTTTGGGCGGGAATGAATATCTCTGCCTGAGCGCAGTCTATTCGGCGGACGACAGCTCCGAATGTGTCTACGAATATATTCTTTGCCGTCAGATCGGAACCTATTCCGTGATCTTCACCCTTCACTCCGAGAACGGGGAGGAAGCCTTCGACTCTTTCGCAGGATGGTTCAAGTAAGGCATTTCGGGAAAGATTCGGATAAAAACAGAATCGGCGCAAAAGCCTTTGCTTTTGCGCCGAATTTTTGTCCGCTTTCTCTATGGGCGAAAAACGGGAAAAAACGATGAAGGACGATCGCTTTTTCACGCATCGACTATTTGCCGTCCTTCATCAAATGTGTCTTGATCGCCCGGAAACTCTCGTCGCTGATGACATGCTCGATTCGGCAGGCATCTTCGGCGGCGATTTCCTTCGGGACACCCATGCCGATCAGCCAGTCGGTAATCAGTGTGTGCCGTTCGTAAATCTTTTCGGCAATTTCCTTTCCGGGAGGCAGAAGGGTAATGTATCCGGCGGCGTCCATCTGAATATAGCCGTTTTCCCGCAGGTTCTTCATGGCGACCGATACCGACGGTTTGGAATAATCCAGCTCCGCCGCAATATCAATGGATCGGACACTTCCTTTGCGTTTGCCCAGAACCAGAATCGCTTCCAGATAGTCTTCTGCGGATTTTTGAATTTTCATGAGAACTCCCTGCCTTTTCTACCGATTCTTTCATTTCTCTATTATACCACATTTTGCACAAAATTGAAAGGATATTTTTGAAAATTTTTTTAAATCATTTTGAATATTTTTCGGTTTTTCCTCTTGACAAGTCGGTTAGTTTGTGCTAACATATAGGAGGTTAGGAAATACTAACCCATCCCGGGTCCGAAAGACAACCGGGCGAAAAGGGAAAGGAAATGAGAAAAGAACATGATGCCACTGACACTTGCCTCACAGGGGGAGGAAAACACCATTCTTCGGGTAGGAGGAAGCCCTGAGATGCGTACGCATCTTGCCGATATGGGATTTGTTGCGGGAGCGACGGTTTCCATCATATCCATGATCGGAGGAAATGTGATTGTCAGCGTCAAGGATACCCGTGTTGCGATCAGCCGGGAAATGGCGTGCAAGATTATGGTCTGAGGCATAAACAGCAGATTTCCGGCGTCTATGATGCGCCGCATGGAATCCGGCTGTCGGATCTGTTCAAAACCGTGAATGAGACTGAATAAAATTATATAGAGTGAGTAGGAGGAAATGCAGATGAAAACATTGAAATCTGCGCAAATCGGAGAGACGGTCACCGTTGTGAAGCTTCACGGCGAGGGCGCCGTCAAACGCCGTATCATGGATATGGGCATCACCAAGGGCGTGGAAATTTATGTCCGCAAGGTTGCACCGCTGGGCGATCCGGTGGAGGTCACGGTTCGCGGATATGAACTGTCCCTGCGCAAGGCCGATGCGGATATGATCGAAATCGCCTGAACGGTTTCGTTTTGCACCAAAGTTAGTCAAAACTAATTAAATGATTGAACGAAAGGAACAAAAGAGATGGAACTGAAGATCGCCCTGGCGGGCAATCCCAACTGCGGTAAGACCACCCTGTTCAATGCGCTGACCGGATCCAACCAGTTTGTGGGAAACTGGCCCGGCGTTACGGTGGAGAAGAAGGAAGGCAAGCTGAAAAAGCACAGTGATGTCACCGTCATGGACCTTCCCGGCATTTATTCCCTGTCCCCCTATACACTGGAGGAGGTTGTTGCGAGAACCTATCTCGTAAACGAGCGTCCCGATGCCATTCTGAATATCATTGACGGTACCAACCTGGAGCGCAACCTGTATCTGACCACTCAGCTGACCGAGCTGGGGATCCCCGTTGTGGTTGCCATCAACATGATGGATGTGGTTCGCAAGAACGGCGATAAGATCAACATCCCCGAGCTGTCCAGACAGCTGGGATGCAAGGTTGTGGAGATTTCCGCACTGAAGAACGACGGAATCATGGAGGCTGCCGAAGAGGCCATCAAGGCGGCGACCGAGACCAAAACCGTCCCCCAGCACAAGTTCTGCGGAACGGTGGAGCACGCGCTGGCACATATTGAAGAGGTAACGGTTCATAATCTTCCCGAGGAACAGCAGAGATTCTACTCCATCAAGCTCTTCGAGCGGGATGAGAAGGTCATCGAATCCATGAATCTTTCGCAGGAGATCCTCGATCATATCGAGAAGGACATCAAGGCGGCGGAAGAGGAAATGGACGACGATGCCGAGTCCATCATCACCAATGAACGCTATCTTTACATTGCCTCCATTATCAAAGGTTGCTATAAGAAAAAGGATGCCGGCAAGCTGACCGTGTCCGATAAGATCGACCGGGTGGTTACCAACCGGTGGGCGGCACTTCCCATCTTTGCAGTGATTATGTTCATCGTATATTTTGTATCGGTGACTACTGTGGGAACCATCGCTACCGACTGGGCCAACGACGGCGTTTTCGGAGACGGATGGCATCTGTTCGGGATCGGATCGGGCGAGTACTCCGAGAAAGCCGAGGAATTTGCCGATGCCGCCGGAACCGTTGAAGCGTTTCTGGGTCTACACGGCGAGGGCGCCGATGAGGTTGCCGATGCGCTGGATGCACAGGCTGAGGACTTTGATGCCGCTGCGGCGCTTGCCCTGCTGAAGACCTACGCCGCACAGTTTACCGATGAGACAGCCGTTTATGAATATGAGGACGAGGAAACCTTCGAGACGGTGCAGGAAACCAGGACGGTCGCCGATCTGAACGATGCCATTGCCGTCTTCGAACTGTACGGATGCGCAGAGCCCGATCCCGCCGATTCCGGCGTATGGGTCCCCGGCATTCCCGTACTGGTAGGAAATCTGCTGGATATGGCAGGCTGCCATGAAGGAAACTGGCTGAACAGCCTGATTCTGGACGGCATTGTTGCCGGTGTGGGTGCCGTTCTGGGATTCGTTCCCCAGATGCTGGTGCTTTTCATCTTCCTTGCATTCCTGGAGTCCTGCGGCTATATGGCGCGTATCGCCTTCGTGCTGGACCGTATCTTCCGTAAATTCGGTCTGTCCGGAAAATCCTTCATCCCCATGCTGGTGGGAACCGGATGCGGAGTGCCGGGTATCATGGCATCCCGTACCATTGAGAACGACCGTGACCGCAAGATGACCATCATGACCACCACCTTTATCCCCTGCGGAGCCAAACTGCCTATCATTGCGCTGGTAACGGTGGCCGTCTTCGGCGGTACCAAGAACGGCTGGTGGGTTGCCCCCTCGGCATATTTCCTGGGAATTGCCGCTATCATTATTTCGGGTATTATCCTGAAGAAGACCAAGATGTTTGCCGGTGATCCCGCACCCTTCGTCATGGAGCTTCCCGCATATCACTGGCCTACCGTCGGCAATATCCTCCGCTCCATGTGGGAGAGAGGCTGGTCCTTCATCAAGAAGGCGGGAACCATCATTCTTCTGTCTTCCATCGTCATCTGGGCAGGCTCCTGCTTCGGCGTTGTGGACGGTAGCTTCCGCTTTGATGTGGATATGGAGATGGAATCCTCCATCCTCGGCATCATCGGCGGCGCAATCTGCTGGATTTTCAAGCCTCTGGGATTTGGCAGCATTACCGCAACCGTTGCCACGATCATGGGTCTTGTGGCAAAGGAAGAGGTTGCAGGCGTGTTCGGTGTGCTGGATTTCGCAAGCACCAACATGAACGCTCTTGCAGGCTACTGCTTCCTGATCTTCAACCTGCTGTGCGCACCCTGCTTTGCGGCAATCGGCGCCATTCGCCGTGAGATGAACTCTGCCAAGTGGACCTGGTTTGCCATCGGTTATCAGTGCGTCTTCGCCTATGTGATTTCGCTGATCGTCTTCCAGATCGGCTCGATCTTCACCGGAAATATGAACATCATCGGCGTGATTGCGGCCGTTCTTCTGGCGGCAGGACTGGTTTTCCTTCTGGTCCGTCCCTACAAGGAGTCCGGTTCCATGAATATCAAGGTTCGTACCTCCAAAAAGAACAAAGCATAAGAAATCAAACGCATAGAAACAGAAAAAAGGAGTGAATCGGAATGCTTGAATTTTTACAGCAGTTCGGCGGAACGGTCATCGTGTTGCTGATTGTGCTTGCCCTTGTGGCGCTGGCGATCCGCAGTCTTGTCAAGGACAGGAAGAACGGAAAGGGACTCTGCGGCGGGAACTGCGGTTCCTGTTCCGTGGGATGCGCCCACGGATGCGGCGGAAAGGGTATGAGCGACGAGGAAATCAAGAAAACCATCGAAAAGTATAAGCAGGAGCATTCGAAATAAGCTCCGATTCCGGAAGATTCATTCATAAATGAAAGAAAGCAGAGCCGACAAAGATCGACTCTGCTTTCTTCTATGAAATGATTTTCAATGTAGGATCGGCAGTCTGAGCCTTGTTAAAGGCGGCATCGGAGTCTTCCGATGTCCATCGCCTGCCCGATTTTCGATCGGAAGCCGACTTACTTCTGCTCCTGATTCTTCAGAAGATCTCTGATCTCACGGAGAAGATCCAGATCGGTTTCAACGGGAGCGGCAGGAGCGGCAGGCTCTTCGGCGGGAGCCTCTTCCTTCTTGCCCTTCTTTTTCAGCTTCTCGGAGCCGTTCTTTGCGGCAAGCAGTACCTTGAGCATGACAAAGATGCAGAGCGCAATGATCAGGAAGTTGATGACTGCACCGATCAGAACACCCCAACCGATGGCGACCTCGGGGGTGACAACCTCGCCGGCCTCGTTCAGTACAGCGGGGGTCAGGACGGTCTTGAGATCGGTGAAATCCATATCGCCGATCAGCTTTCCGATGATGGGCATAATGATGTTATTGACCAGCGCATTGACGATGGGAGAGAATGCGCCGCCGATGATAACTGCGACTGCCATGTCGATGACATTGCCCTTGTTGATGAAATCGCGGAATTCCTTGATAAACTTTTTCATGGGTAAAATCCTTTCTCTTTGAAAATTTGACGATGAATATTTTATCATGTCTTGCCTGTTTTGTCAAGATGATTTTCGGATATTTTGGAATTTTTCAGGGACAAATGTCGAATTTGTAAGGTGAATTTGCCCTTTGCCGTCTTGACAGGCGGAAAAGGATGTGGTACAATTCAGATGAATTGATCAACGAGGAGAATACCCATGGAATACAGACTTGAAAACGGCAATCTTCGCCTGACTCTGACCGATGAGGGCGGAAAACTGACGGCGATCGGAAATGAGTCCGGCGAGTCCTTTCTCTGGTCGGGGGATCCGGACTATTGGGACGATCGGGCGCCGATTTTGTTCCCATTCTGCGGCAGGTGTAAGGATGGCGTCTACCTTTGGCAGGGGAAAAGCTATCCCATGCCGATTCACGGCTTTCTTCCCCATACGCCTATGGAGGCGTCGGTTCAGGGTCGGGAGAGTGTGACCTTCAGGCTGGAATCGAACCGCCAGACCCTTTCGGTCTATCCTTTTGACTTTGCCCTGGAGATCGGCTATCGGCTGGAGGGTAACCGTATCAAGGTGACTGCCGATGTCCGGGCAGGGAAGACCCCGCTCCCCTTTTCTCTGGGCGCCCATCCGGGATTTGTTCTGGACGGTTTCGGAGACTATCGTCTGACCTTCTCCTCCCCCTGTGATCCGGTTTCCCTTGAAATTACCGAAGCCGGACTTCTCGGACGGGGGCGTACCCCCTGTCCCACAGATGGCGACAACACGCTGATTCTGTCGCCCGACCGACTGGGAGCGTGCGGACTGTTTTTGCAGTCGGTCACACCCGATGCCCTGCTGTGGCGGAATGGAGGCAGATATAAAATCCGCATCCGCTTTTCCGATTTTGAAACCCTCGGTATCTGGAAACCCGACGGAGCCCCCTTTGTCTGCCTGGAACCGTGGAACGGCCTTCCGGCTCGGGACGGTGCGGCTACCGATCTTGCCGATAAACCGGGAACGGTCTGTCTTGCTCCCGGCGAGAGCCGTCGGATGAGCTTTGAGATCGAAATTATATGAGGTTGCCCACCTTTGGCGGGGACGGAGAGAAAAAAGATGACTTTTAAGGAAAAAATGAAATCGCTGAAGCGGAAAACGGCGCAGATTATGGTGGCGCTCAAATCCAAAAAGACACCGTGGTACGCTAAGGTTATGGCGGCATTGACCGTCGCCTATGCCCTCTCCCCGGTGGACCTGATTCCCGATTTTGTCCCGATACTGGGCTATCTGGACGATCTTCTGATTCTTCCCGCCCTGATCTGGCTGACGGTAAAGCTGATTCCCGATGAGCTGTGGAAGAGCTATGAAGAGGAAGCGTCGGCGATGGTTCTGTCAAAGAAATGGTATTTCGGATTGCCCATCATACTGATCTGGATCGCCCTTGCGGTATGGTTCATCTGGTGGCTGGTTGGGGTATTGACAACCTGAATAAAACGGGCGGCAACAACCCTTTTGGGGGATGTTGCCGCCGACCGATATTGGATGGACTCTTCCGTTTTCATGGAATAAGCCGGGAAGCATGACATGGATGGAAAGCAAGTGTGGAACTTACCTTCCGTATTCCTTCGCCAGTGCCTCGAAGGCGGGCAGGGAACGGCGGATCATGTCGGTGCTGACACAGTAGGAGATCCGCACATAGCCGGGGGTGCCGAAATCGTCGGCGGGAACCAGAAGAAGCTCATGCGCTTTCGCCCGCTCGCAGAAGGCACCCGCATCCGGCTCGGGGGATTTCATGAACAGATAGAAGGCGCCGTCGGGATAAACACAGTCAAAACCGTAGGAAGTCAGGGAATTGTACAGCAGATCCCGATTGACCCGATAGACGCCGATGTCGGCAGTCTGACCTGCACAGGCGGCTGCCACCCGCTGGAACAGGGAGGGAGCGCAGACATAGCCCAGGGCTCTGGCGGCACCGCTGATGGCGGCGTATACCCCCGCAGAGTCGGTGACCCCATCGGGAACCAGCACATATCCGATTCGCTCGCCGGGCAGGGAAAGGGATTTGCTGAAGGAGTAGCAGACGATGGTGTCCCGATAGTATTTCGTCACATAGGGAACCACGGTGGATTTGTCGTAGACCAGCTCACGGTAGGGCTCATCCGAAATTAAGAAGATGGACTCTCCCTTTTCTGCCGATTTTTTCGTTAAGAGATCGGCAAGGGATTTGATGGTTTCCTCGGTGTAAACCACGCCCGAAGGATTGTTGGGGGAATTGATCAGCACCGCCTTGGTGTTTGGCGTAATGGCACGCTCCAAGGCGTCGATGTCGAGCTGGAAGGAGGGCATTTTCGGTGGGATGACGCAGAGCTCTCCCCCTGCCGCCTCCACGAAGACCCGATATTCGGGGAAAAAGGGTGCCGATACGATGAACCGATCGCCCTCCTCGCACAGTCCCCGCAGGGTGGAGGTCAGGGAGGCGGCGGCGCCTACGGTCATGTAGAGATTGTCGGCTTTGAAGGCTGTTTCGAAGCGGCTGTTGAGATTGTCGGCGATGGTTTGGCGCACGCCCTTGTCTCCGGGGGCGGAGGTGTAGCCGTGGAGAGCCACCGAGTCGGTGGTGTCCAGCAGATTGCGGACGGCGCTGTTCACGCAGTCGGGGGCGGGAACCGAGGGGTTGCCCAAAGAGAAGTCGAAGACCTTGTCGGCTCCGATTTCGGCCTTGCGGCGGTTGCCGTATTCGAAGATTTCACGGATGACCGAGCGGGTGGTGCCCAGATTGTGCATTTTGGAATTGTACATATTATGATCCGACCTTTCAGTGGTAAATCAGATTCGACGGTACTATTATACACCAATCCGACAGAAAATGCAAGGGCTTTTGAAAAAAAGCCCTTGCATTGGTCTGTCGGGAAAGCTAAAGTGATTAGCAAATTGCGCAAAAGTTTTCGTCCACCTTTTTTAAAA
>JBJDZJ010000113.1:0-11799 GCA_051867915.1 Eubacteriales bacterium | reverse complement strand
AGCGAAGTCCCAAATATCCGGAAAATCTCCATCCGATACCGTCGGATGGAGATTTTTTCACCCATTCCTCGGGAATCTTTCCCGAAATCCGTTGCAGGAGCAAAAAAACATCCGACAAGCGGATTTTGCTTGTCGGATGTATCCTTTTCAATGTTTTACTGCTTCTCGTTTCCGTCTACATGGACATCCAGCTGAGGAACGGCGAACTTGACATCGTACCGCTCGAACTCTTCCTTGACCGTCTTGTTGATATCGAAGAAGACATCCCAGTAGTCTGCGCCGTTGCACCAGACACGCAGATAGATGGCGATACCCTTCTCGTTATAGCCGCCGATCATGGTGGTCACGGGCTTATCGGAAAGAACCTTCTCGTGCTTCTCGCCGATGGTCTTCAGCAGAGCGGTTACGCCGTTGGTGTTGGTTCCGTACTCCACCGTAAACTCGAAATCCACACGGCGGACAGGCTCGGTGGAAAGGTTGGTGACCTTCCCGCCGGAAACGGTTCCGTTGGGAAGACGGATCGTCTTGTTATCGGGGGTCAGAAGGGTGGTGTAGAAGATGTTGATGTCGGTAACAGTGCCGGACTCGCCGTCAGCAACCACGAAATCACCCAGCTTGAAGGGCTTGAAAATCATAATCAGGATGCCGCCGGCAATGTTGGACAGACCGCCCTGAAGAGCCAGACCGATGGCTGCGGCAGAGGTAGCCAGCACGGTTACGACCGATGCCATAGGCACGCCCATAAGCGAAATGGCGATGACAATCAGGATCACCTTGAGTACAATGCCAACTGCGTTCGCAATGAAGCTGGCAGCGGTATGATCCAGCTCGTTCATCTTCTTGGCGTTCCGAATCAGCTTGGTCAACTTGCCGATCAGGAACCAGCCTACAATCAGGATGACCAGTGCGGCAATCAGCTTCAGTCCGAAACTGGTACACCAACTGACCAGGTTATTCAAAAATGTTTCCATAATTCAGAAACCTCCCATATGTATTTGATATTCTATTCTATCACAGTTTTGGGTTCTTGTCAACAGATTTTCATAAAAAACGGACATTTTTTTCCGATCCACAAAAAAGTCCGGCTACCGCAAACGGCCGTTTGCGGCAGCCTCAGGATCAGCCGAAGAGACGGAAGAGTCCGGCAATCAGTGCGCACATCGTGACACCCACCGCCGTGGGCAGCAGAACCGCCAGGAGGGTATACCGGATGCTTCCCGTCTCCTTTCCCACCGTCTGAATCGCCGTAGCGCAGGGAAAGTGAAACAGACAGAAGACAGAGGTACACAAAGCGGTACAGACCGTCCAGCCGTTCTCTGTCAGAAGGGTCCGCAGTCCCTCCAGCGACCCGTAATCGGTCAGGGTTCCGTTTCCCAGGTAGCACATGAGAATAATGGGAAGGACGATCTCATTGGCGGGCAGTCCCAGCAGGAATGCCACCAGAATCACGCCGTCCATTCCCAGAAAAACACCGATAGGGTTCAGAAACTCGGTAATGAGGCAGAGAATGGTGGAATCCCCCACCGAGATATTGGCAAGAAGCCAGATCAGCAGTCCTGCCGGTGCGGCAGCCTCCAGTGAGCGAAGCAGGACGAAGACCGTCCGATCCAGAATGGATCGAACCAGCACCTCCCCGATTTTCGGTCGGCGATAAGGGGGAAGTTCCAGAGCGAAGGAGGATTTTTCACCCTTCAGAACGGTCCTGGACAGCAGGAAGGAGACGGCCAGCGTCATGATGACGGCTACAATCAGGAAGGACAGCAGTGCGGCGAAGATCCCGAAGGTGCCGCCGATGGCGAAAAACAGGGTGGCAAGGGCGATGAGCAGGGGGAGTCTGCCGTTGCAGGGTACGAAAACATTGGTCAGAATGGCGATCAGCTTTTCCCTGCCGGAGTCGATGATTCGGGCGCCGATAATACCTGTACAGTTGCATCCGATGCCCATACACATGGTCAGCGACTGCTTGCCGCAGGTTCCCGCCCGTCGGAAGGCGGCATCCAGATCAAAGGCGACCCTGGGCAGAATCCCGAAATCCTCGGCAAGGGTAAACAGGGGGAAAAAGATCGCCATAGGAGGCAACATGACCGACACCACCCATGTTACCACCAGATAAACTCCGTCCAGAAGCGGAGACCGAATCCACCACGGGAGATCCCGCATCAGCCATGTCAGTCCCTCGCCGATTTTGGCAAAAAGGGCGGACAGCCACTGACTGGGATAGTTGGCTCCCACGGCGGAAATCCACAAAAGTCCCCCCAGCATGAGAAGCAGGGTCGGCGCCGCCGTATACTTTCCCAGCAATATCCGATCCAGACCTTTGGTCAGCTTTTTCTCCCTGCCCTCCTCTTTCGTCACCGTCCTTGCCGCAATTTTTTCGGCATGGGAAACAATGCAGGAGGCAACATAGTCGGAAAAATGCTCAAAGTCGATGCCTTTGGCATCCAGAACGGCAATGGCACGGGTAATGGCACGGTCGATCTCCAGGGTCTCCCAGACCTCGAAATCGCACTCCTCGGCAATCCGTCCGACCATGACCGACTCATTTTCCAGCAGTTTGACTGCCAGCCAGCGAAGGCAGAAATTCTCCGATTTTCCGATCTCCCGAAGGGTATCCTCCACGATGGAGATAGCCTCTTCGGCGCAGGGATAAGGAACGGTGTAAGGCTTTCCGGGATCGGTCCCGTCCAGTGCCGAGACGATCTCGGAGATTCCCCTTTTATCCCTTGCCACGGCAGGGATTACGGGGATTCCCAGAAGGCGGGACAGTTCCTTTTCATCCACCGTTATTCCGTTTTTCTTTGCCTCGTCCCAGAGATTGAGAACCAACAGCGCGCCGGGACGGCATTCGCAGATGCTCAGCGCCAGACTCAGATTCCGCTCCAGTGCGCCTGCGTCTGCCACGATCACGATTCTGTCGGGGTTCTCAAAACAAATGTAATCCCTTGCCGCCCGCTCCTCATCGGAGTGAGCGTAAAGGGAATAGGTTCCGGGAAGATCGATCATCTCAAATCGGGCATTCTCCGATGAAAATTCCCCTTTGGCTGTGGTGACCGTCTTCCCCGACCAGTTTCCCGTATGCTGATGCAGTCCGGTCAGGGCATTGAACACCGTACTCTTGCCCACATTGGGATTTCCCGCAAGGGCGACCCGTATCTGTCTTTTCTCGCTTGTCGCAGTTGTCATATCTTCCGATGACCCCGCCTTTCTTCAATTACCCCTGACCGAAAGCACCACGATCAGAGGGGGAGAATCCGTATTTTCTCTGCATCCGAGCGGCGCAGGGCAATCGTTGTCCCTCTGATCCGGAAGGCGCCCGGATCCCCTGCCGGTGCATAGGCATAGCAGGTCACCTCTGTTCCGGGAGACAGCCCCAGACACATAACCCGTCGGCGCATATCCTCGCAAAGTCCGATGGAAACCACCCGTCCGCTCTTCCCTTTTTCAAGTTCGCACAGTCCGATCAATTCGTCCATAGTCTTTCCGTCCTACCTTTTTGCAGTCAGTTGAGTCTCTGCTTACAGTATATTACGAAGGCAACGGAAATGACAAAGGCAACGGGTGTGTTTCCATCGTCATACGGTCATCCGCCATGTATGCTCTTCCGATCAAAAATGCAGGATGAAGAGCCGACGGTTCTTCATCCTGCTTTGATACGGCAAGACACAGCATTGGGCTGCCGCAAAGGAGCATTTGCGGCAGCCCTGTCGTTTATTCTTTTTCCAGTTCCTGTCTGAAAATCTCACCGACAATCGAACTTGTCAGCACCGGGTCGGCTCTGCCGCCGGTAGCAGACATAACCTTGCCCACGATGGACATGACAGCGGCGCTCTTTCCCTTGGCAAAGTCCTGCACCGCCTTGGGATTCTCGGACACCGCCTTCTGCGCCAGCTCGGTCAGCAGACGGCGGTCGGTGATCTGCCGCAGTCCCCGCTGATCCACCAGAAGGGCGGGATCGGCATCGGTTTCGGTCAGCTCCCGGATCAGCTTCTTGGCAGTGGCACTGCCGATCACTCCGTCCCCCAGCAGATCGCACAGTTTGGCAAAATGCTCTTCGGAGAGTTTGCCCACGCCCTCTGACAGCTCGCCGATCAGCAGATTTGCCGCCGTTTTGGGGTATCGGGTTAATTTCGCCGTTTTTGCAAAATAATCGGCACGGTCGGGATCGGCGGTAATCAGTCCGGCATCGTAGGCGGACAGCTGATAGTCTTCCATCACCTGCGCCCTTCGCACATCGGGCATGGTGGGAAGAGATTCGGACAGTTCCTTCAGCTTTTCCTCGGAGGTCAGGATGGGAAGCAGATCGGGATCGGGGAAATAGCGATAGTCGTCGGCATTTTCCTTGGAACGCATGGAAGAGGTCTTCCCGCTTTCCTGATCGAAGCGGCGGGTCTCCTGAATGATCTGACCCCCTGCCTCGATTTCTTCAACCTGACGCAGGAATTCGGATTCGATGGCTCTCTCCACCGAAGAAAAGGAGTTCAGATTCTTGATTTCGGTACGGGTGCCCAGCTCGCTGTCGCCGACCTTCCGCACCGACAGGTTCACATCGCAACGCATGGAGCCCTCATTCATCTTACAGTCGGAAACGCCGGTATACAAAATTAGGGAGCGGAGTTTTTTCAGATAGTCAACGGCTTCGGATGCCGATCGGATGTCGGGTTCGGACACGATCTCGATCAGGGGAACCCCACAGCGATTGCAGTCGATCAGCGTGCCGAGTTTTTCATCGTGAATCAGCTTGCCCGCATCCTCCTCAATGTGGATTCGAGTGATGCCGATCCGCTTTTTCCCCTCCCCGTCGCCGATCTCCAGCCATCCGTGTTCGCACAGAGGCAGATCGTACTGGGAAATCTGGTAGGCTTTGGGCAGATCGGGATAGAAATAGTTTTTCCGATCCTGTCTGGAGTGGCGGTTGACGGTGCAGTTGGTGGCAAGGCCTGCCTTGATGGCATACTCCACCACCTTGCGGTTCAGCACCGGAAGGGTACCGGGCATTCCCATGCAGACGGGACAGATCTGAGTGTTGGGCGGTGCGCCGTAGGTCGTGGGGCAGAAACAGAAGATTTTGGTTTTGGTGGACAGTTCGCAGTGAACCTCCAGTCCGATGACCATTTCAAAGTCTTTGACGCTCATATGCTCTTCCCTCCTTCGGTCTGTTCATAGGCGTATGCCGCCTGATAGATGGTTGCCTCATCAAATGCTTTTCCGATCAGCTGCATTCCCACAGGCAGTCCGCCGTCTCCCTTTCCGCAGGGGAGGGACAGAGCGGGCAGACCCGCAATGCTGACGGGTACGGTGTAAATATCGCCGAGATACATTTCCATGGGATCCTCGGTTTTCTCTCCCAGTTTGTATGCGACAGTGGGAGCCGTGGGGGACAGGATCAGATCGAAGGTTTTATAGACCGATCCGTACAGATCGGAGATCATGCGGCGCATCTGAAGCGCCTTTTTGTAGTAGGCATCGTAGTAACCTGCGGACAGGGCAAAGGTTCCCAGCATAATGCGGCGTTTGACCTCTCTGCCGAATCCCTCACTGCGGGATTTGCGGTACAGCTCCTCCACATCCCGGTATTCGTCGGTGCGGTGTCCGTAGCGAATGCCGTCAAATCTTGCCAGATTGGAGGAGGCTTCGGCGCTCGACAGAATATAGTAGGCGGGCAGTGCCTCGGACAGCAGGGGCATGGAAACATAGTCCACGGTTGCTCCCAGTCCTTCAAAGGTCTTCGCCGCCGAAAGGACGCATCTCTTCACATCGGGGGAAATCCCTTCGGCAAAGAACTCAACGGGCAGGGCAATTTTCAGTCCCTTGACCCCTTTCTCCAGTCCGGACAGGGCGGAGGGAGCGTCGGATTTTACAGAGGTGGAGTCCATGGGATCGTGACCCCGGATGGCGTCCAGAACCAGTGCATTGTCCCGGACATCCTTGGTTATGGGTCCGATCTGATCCAGCGAGGAGGCGAAGGCGATCAGACCGTTTCTCGACACACTGCCGTAAGTGGGCTTCATGCCCACCACGCCGCAGAATGCTGCCGGCTGACGCACCGATCCTCCGGTATCGGAACCCAGTGCATAAGGGGCAGTCTCCGCCGCCACTGCCGCCGCAGAACCGCCCGACGAGCCGCCGGGAACTCGGCTGACATCGTGAGGGTTACGGGTGGGGTGAAAAGAACTGTTTTCGGTAGAGGAACCCATGGCGAATTCGTCCATATTCAGCTTTCCCAAAAGGACGGCACCGCTGTTTTCCAAGGACTTCCATGCGGTCGCATCGTATACGGGGATAAAATCCTCCAGCATTTTCGATGCGCAGGTGGTTTTCACCCCTTTGGTGCAGATGTTGTCCTTGATTCCCACGGGAATGCCCCAAAGCCTGCCTTTTGGAGTCTCTTGATCGCATTTTTTCGCCGTTTTGCGGGCAGAATCGGCACAGACGGTCAGATAGGCGCCGATTTTGTCGTCGGTTTCGGCGATCTTTTGCAGATAGGCGTCGGTGATTTCCGCCGAGGACAGTGTTTTGTTCCGAATCTGATCCGAAAGTTCAAACAGGGTCATGGAAGTAATCTTCATTTCGCTCACAAAATTCACCCTCTTTCTCACTCGACAACCCGAGGCACATAGATGGCCTCGTCGGTTTTGGTTTTGGCATTCTGCAAAAGTTCTTCACGGGTATAATCGCACCGCGGTTCATCCTCACGGAAAACATTGAAAAGATCGGTCACATGAGCCATGGGATCGACGCCCGCCGTGTCCACCGAGGACAGGCGGCCTGCAAAGGCAATCATCTCCTCCATGTCGGCAACCGCACAGGCCTTTTCCTCGGCAGTCAGCGACAGCTTGGCCAGATCGGCAATCCGATCAATGTCAATGCCTCCCTTTTCCTTACGCCTGCGCTCGGCGACCGTTTTTTCCGCCTGCGTCTGAAGCAGATTCAGCACCTCCAGCTGAGAAGCATCCACGGGCGTGGGCGCGTCGGTCATGGGGCAGGATGCGTCCTTGATCTTCGGGAAGGCAATGACCTCCCGAAGGGAGTCGGCACCCAGCAGGAGCATGGTCAGACGGTCCAGTCCGAAGGCAAAGCCGGCATGGGGAGGGGTACCGTACCGGAAGGCGTGAACCATGAATCCAAAGCGATCTTCAATGGTCTGATCGTCAAAGCCCAGCGCTTCAAACATGGTCTTCTGCACCTTCTGATCGTGAATCCGCACCGATCCCGAGCCAAGCTCCACGCCGTTTAATACAAAATCGTAGGCCTGCGCCCGAACCTTTCCGGGATCGGAAAACAGATAGGGCAGATCCTCCTCATAGGGCATGGTAAAGGGATGATGGGTCGCCAGATAGCGTCCCTCCTCCTCCGACCACTCAAACTGAGGGAAATCGGTGATAATCAGGAAACGGTACTCATCCTTCTTCCGAAGCCCCAGCAGATCGGCGATATCCAGCCGCAGTCCCCCGAGGGTTCTGCGGACCGTCTCCAGCTTATCGGCGCAGAACAGAAGGAAATCCCCTGCCCCGCATCCGGTTCTTTGCAGAATCTTCTCAAACTCCGCCTTTGTAAAATACTTTTCCAGAATGGAGTTCACCGAACCGTCGGGACGGATCAGAATCCACGCCATACCCTTGGCGCCGTAGCCCAGTGCCTTTTCGGTGAGCATTTCGATCTCGGTACGGGTGAATTTAGCCCCGCCCGGCACACGGATTCCTCGGACCACGCCGCCGTTGTCCACTGCTTTCCGGAACACCGAGAAGGTACAGCTTCCCGCAAGATCGGTCAGGTCCACAATAGGCAGGTCAAAACGCAGATCGGGCTTATCCGAGCCGTAGACATCCATCGCCTCGGTCCAGGTGATGCGGGGGAAGGGGTCGGTAAGGCGGACGCCCTTCATCTTGTAAAAAATGTCTTTGAGCAGTTCCTCCACCGTCTGCAGAACCTCTTCCTGACCCACGAAGGACATCTCCAGATCCACCTGAGTAAACTCGGGCTGACGGTCTGCTCTGAGATCCTCATCCCGGAAGCATCTGGCGATCTGATAGTACTTATCCACACCGCCCACCATCAGAAGCTGTTTGTAAATCTGAGGCGACTGAGGCAGAGCGTAGAAGGAGCCGGGATGGACACGGCTGGGGACCAGATAGTCTCTGGCACCCTCGGGAGTGGATTTGCACAGCATCGGAGTCTCGACCTCAATAAAACCGTGTTCGGAGAGGAAGTTTCTTGCCGTCAGCTGTATCCGGTCCCGATAGCGCAGGTTCCCGATCATCTTCGGGCGGCGAAGATCCAGATAACGGTATTTCAGCCTGAGATCTTCACGAATACTTGCGCTGTCGTCAAGGGTAAAGGGCAGAGGATCGGCTGACGAAAGCAGGGTCAGCGACTCTGCCGCAAGCTCTACCGTTCCGGTGGCAATTTTGGGGTTATAGGTGTCGGCCGAGCGCATCCGCACTCTTCCTCCAACTGAAATCACCGACTGGGGTCTCAGACTCTCGCCGACGGCAAAATCGGCAGAAGGCAGCAGACTTTGATCCAGCACCACCTGGAGCGTTCCCTCCCGGTCCCGCAGATCCAGGAAAATCACACCGCCCATGTCCCGCTTGGTCAGCACCCAGCCACAGGCAACGGCTTGGCTGTCTACATCGGTTTCACGGAATTCACCGCAATATTTGGTTCGTTTTTCCATCATCAATTCATCCTTTCGGGGAAAATCGGCATAAAAAAATCGCTGTCTCATCCCATCATGGGACGAAAGACAGCTTCCGCGGTACCACCCAAATTAGCCTTATCGGCTCTGCTTACAGACGCAAAAACCGTCCTGTTCCCATACCGTCCCCAAAGGAAGATGGGACACATCCGATTTTTATATCCTGCGGCTGTAACGCTCCGCCTGCGTCCGAATCTACCGGCGTTTTCGCTTTCGGTCGGCTGCTCCGGGATGTTCTTTCATCCGGTCTTCCTGCCGCACTCGCACCTGCTGCGACTCTCTGTGAGGAAGTCTCCGGGCTACTTTTTCCCATCAACACTTTTGTGCTATTTTAGCATAGCATTCCCGATTTGTCAAGAGTTTTTTCAAAAAAAATCAGGAAGTACCGAAAATTTTAATCAAAGCACCACCTTCACCGGCATCCGGAGGGACATGGAATCCTCGGTGACATGGCAGTCGTAGGCGAGAATCTCAACGCCTGCCCCTGCGGCCTCCCGCAGGGCGGCGGCGAAAGCGGGATCGGTTGCCTCATTGGGGCGAAGCTCCGACACGCCCTCCATCTGGATCACGAAAAGCAGATAGGCACCGTATCCTGCCCGTCGGGCGGCGATCAGCTCCCTAATGTGCTTGACCCCTCTTTCGGTAGGGGCGTCCGGAAACCGAACGACGCCGTCCTCCTCCAAGGTCACGCCCTTGACCTCCAGATAGCACTCCCTCCCCTTGTGGATCAGATAAAAATCAAATCGGGAATTTTCATACCCCCGTTCGGGAAAGATCTGCAAATCTCCGGGGAAAAGAGCGGGCAGGAACTCTTCTGCCGCACGGTTGGGAATCTGGGAATCCATATTGATGAGGCGGCTCCCCTTATAGACCGCCACCAGATCGAAGGGCGTCTTCCTTGCGGGATTGTCCGAAGGCACCAGAATCACGGTGGCGCCGGGGATCAGCAGTTCCCGACAGCGTCCGGTATTCTTCACATGGCAAACCCTTTGACTGCCCTCCACTTCACAGATGGCGATAAAACGGTTGGGACGGCTGATAAATGTCCCGTGAACCGTACGGTTGTAGTGCATTTCTTCTGCCGTCCCTTCTTATAAAATATGAATTGTCCGGCTGTCTGCCGATCAGATGCCGATTTCGGCAAGGATTGCCCAGTGTGAGGACACATACCCGCCGTCGATCAGATCCCGGATAACCCGGTAGTGTTCGACACGGGTATTGCCAAGCGTTGCGAAGATAAAATCGGTGGCTTTTGCGGAAGCATTCGAAGAACCGTAGTTGTTGACCGTACTGCCCACCTCTTCGGCGATCAGAGCCGCTGAAGCGCTATCCAGAAATCCCGCCGATATGGCCGCCTGATAAGGCTTCCCGGTGTCACCGGACACCAGATCGCCGCAGAGGATCACCGGGCAGTCAAAGTCCTCCGCCCGCTCGCAGATCAGATTCATTCCGTTCAGAGGCGACTTACTGCCGTAGGAATCCAGCTGGGTATTCATCACGGCGAAGGTTTTGCCGCTTTGCAGATCGGTGAGCTTCGCCCATGTACAGATTGCACGGGTTCTTCCGTCCCAGCCCACAGAGGGAACGGTCGGCGTTTCGGACAGCCAGAAGGTTCCGCTGTCCTCCAGCCGATAGACCGACGGATCGTACAGAATGGCATCGTATGCGCCAGTCAGCCCTGCTGTATATTGGGGTTCGTCTCCGTTTCTGGGGGTACCCACAAAGGCATAGCGATCGGTCAGGGCGGGAGTATCTCCGATTCCTTCGGTGATGCAGTCGTACCAGGTGGTACCCGACAGCTCCTGCAGACAGAGTATGGAGGGCGAATAGGTCGAAACCAGTTCATACAGGCGGGGATAACGGTTGACAACCGAATTGTCGGCATATCCGCTGAGGGTCAGATTCAGATCCATGATCCTGACGGTCGCCGACGCATCGAAAGCTCCGCTTTGACTGCATCCGTCCAAAGTCAGGCTGTCCCCCGAAGCTTCCAGATAGGACAGGAACGCATAAACACCGCTTCCCACCGAGCCGACATCCGATCCCGAGATAACCAGTTTACTGCCGTCCTGTCGGATCTGATAGCCGTTCTCTGTGTTCTGGGTGCTTTGGGAGCGTTTGGTATTGCCCACCAGAATCTCGCATTCGGTTTCGGTCACGCTGTCCGGGCTGACCGGAAGAGTATAGCCGTACAGGCTTTCCAGCCCTGCGGCAAGCCGATTGGCGGACGCCTCGTTTCCGGCGGCATAAATCACGGAGAATTCGGACAGTTCCTTTCCGCACAGGGTCAGGGAGGAAAGCGCATAGTCGGCCTTCTTCTCATACCGATAATCGGACGCCAGAATCAGGTTGGTCTGGGGCTGGGAAAAATAAAGCTGAATGAACTTTTTTACGGCTTCGGCGGTCTTTTCGGCAGAACCGCCGCCGATCACCAGCTTCTCGCCCGTCACGGCGATGACATAATCGTTGACACGGAGATTTCCCAACTGTTCGGCAGACTGGACTCTGTCGGTCAGTCCGATGAGAATTTCCTTTCCGCCGGTTGCGCTCTCATCCCCCGCAATATTGGATTCCACCGGAATTTCCACTCCGGTAGTCTCCTTGATGGCGGCAGACAGGCTGTAAGCGGCAACGCCTGCGCCCTTGTTGCGGTCATTGGAGGAATCGCCGTAGATGATGGTGTAATCGCTGGCTCCGTTTTTCAGAAAACATACGGTATCCGCAGTCGTTGCAGGCGGATCTTTCTCTTTTTTGCCGCAGGAGGCTAATAGAAGAAAGAGCATGGCAAAAGCGAGGGCAAAAGCCAAAGAGCGAACGGAATGCAGTTTCATGTCAATCGTTCCTTTCGGTTTGAAGGTTGGTCTGCCGTTTTTGCGAAAAGCACCGAACAGCAGACAGATTTCTTATATTATACTTCTTTTCCTTTGAAATTTCAAGAGGATCGGGAGCAATAAATCAAGTTTTTTTCATTTTAGCCTGCCATGGGGAAAAATTCACAAAATATTCATAGCCCGCAGGGGATTTGTCTGCTATAATAAAAATAATTATGGAGGCTGTCGAAAAAGTCTAATTACCTTCTCAACAGAGGTAAAATTGTCCAAAGC
>JBJDZJ010000112.1:0-11891 GCA_051867915.1 Eubacteriales bacterium | reverse complement strand
TTGTCAAGAGGTTTTTTAAAAAAAGTTTCACTTTTTTCGAACTTTTTTCTTTCCCTCTCCTGCGGCTTCCCGACAGCCTGCCGTAGCCTGCCAATTCCGCAATTTCGGCTATTCTCTTTTCAATCCGTTTCGAGCGCCTTCCCCAAGCAAAAGTATGCAGCAAAGACGACCTTACGGGCTGTATGTCCTTGGAAAAGGCAAAAAACAAACTGCCTTTTCTGCTTACCAAAATTCATTTTATATCCGCAATGCAACTTCAAGACCAACATACAGTTTCCCGAAACTGTGGTTTGCGTTATGGAGTCCTTCTATTTTATATCCGCTTGTTTCCAAAACATCGCCCGCTTCAAGGAAATCATACAATTCCAGACGGTAAAAATCACATGTCGACTGAACGCCCGCCAATTCCATTTCAACAGCGATACAACCTTCATTTTTTCTTTTCGCCACAAGCCCCTTTGTTTCACGGATCATGGAATCGGTTGTCCAAACCTTTCCCCGTACATACGGTACATGAAGTTGATCGAAAATCCGGGCAAGTTTTTCGTTGTTTTTTACCGGCAAATAGTCCGACGGGGGAGCAAAATAATATGAACAGCCATCGCCACGATAAACTTCCGTGGGGACAACGAATCTCCCGTCGGTCTTTTCGGAATCCAGACTTCCGCAAGAACCAAACATAACAAACTTCGTTGCGCCTGTCAGCCAACTCGCCTCACAGCAACACGCCGACGCAACCGCCGATCCGATTCCCGAAAGGTAATAAACGACATCCTTTCCCTTGTAATTCATTTTATAAATTGCAATATTTCCGTTGCATACCGCAATGGATGCTGCTTCCTCGCATTTGTATGTATCCAGCAAATGCTGATGGATTTTATTGGAGAAAATAATCAGACATGTATCCGCAATATGCCCGGGATTACCATACATATCCCGACAGCTTATCATCGGTTCGGTGTTTACATCATAAGAATCAATAATCATTTTATCCTCCCATCTGTTTTTCAAGATCTTTTGTATTATTTGCCGATCCCGTATCCCGATCATCCGTCCGATAAAGCCTGCGTGACATTTGTTGATCCCCAAGCCCGCTTCTTATCCGTCCGCAGTTTCACACAGTTTCCTTATTCTACAATACTTCTTTCCCGATTGTCAAGATTTTTTTGAAAAATTATTGATGATTCTTCAGAATCGGAACATCTGCGGAAATCAGTGTCCTTCCATCTTGAAAAGATTTTCAACAAATTCGCCCAACCGACTTGACAAACCGTTTTTTTTATGCTATACTGTTTGACAGTCAGCGGAAATCCGCCGACAAACTCAATATCCACCCTTAGCTCAGCCCGGATAGAGTACCGGATTCCGATTCCGATGGTCGTGGGTTCGAATCCCCCAGGGTGGGCCAGTAAAATACCGCATTTGTCTTACCAGACTGATGCGGTATTTTTGCAAATCCAGGCAAGAGGTATGAATGTATGGAAAGAATTCTGATTATCGGAAGCAACGGCGCCGGAAAAAGTACTTTCTCCTTTGCTTTGGCAGACAAAACCGGACTTCCGCTTGTCCATCTCGACCAAATCTTTTGGCACGATTATTGGGAAATCACACCCAAAGTTGAATTTACGGCCAAAGTGCTGAAAGAAGCCCAAAAGTCCCGTTGGATTATAGAAGGAAATAACATTTCAACCCTTAATCAAAGACTTCCCTACGCAGATACCGTATTCTGGTTTGAGTTTTCACCGATTGTATGCCTGAAAAACATTCTCAAAAGAGAAATCCGTTATCGGGGAAACGCCAGACCCGATATGCCGGAACACTGTATCAGTCGATTGAATTTTTCATTTCTCAAATCCGCCTGTACCTTCAACAAAAGGAATCGAAAAAACATTTCGCAGGCGCTGGAATCCTTTCCGGATATTCAGGTTGTCCGTTTTACAAAGCGAAGTCAGGTCACAAGGTATTTGCAGTCCCTATCATCATTGACGACCCGTTCTCAGCCGACTTGACAAACCTCATTACCCATGATATAATGGACATGCTAAAAAGGATGCAAGCGCAAAGCATTCGGATCTCTTCATATTTATATAATGACAATGATGAAGGAGTGTTTCACATGTGCCTTACGGACAAAATCAAATCGCTCAGTCGAAACTCGGTTGAACTGACAATCGCCGGAGCTTGTCAAAACCCTGCCGGTACAACCCATTTCGGAGGGCTGCCCGATGTTCCCGCCGATTTTATGTGGCCTCATTTCGAAACCGCCACCTATGAAGATCCCCAGGTGTCCCTGCGTCCCCTCGCCTTTCTCTGTCAGTTCGACTGTGCAGAGCTTGCGGCATACGACAGCGATTCCCTTCTGCCGAAATCGGGCATTCTGTCCTTTTTCTACGAATACGCCTCCCAACGCTGGGGCTTTGACCCGGATGACCGGGGATGCGCACGGGTATTCTACTTTCCCGACCGATCCCTCTGCCGCCCCGCCGCCCTTCCGGAAAATCTGCCCGATTTCTGCCGCTTTCCCTGCATGACGATCGGTATGAAGGCCAAGGTCAGCTATCCCGAATACGATGATTTCAGGATGCTGGTCCGGGATTCGGATGACGATGAATTCGACCGAATATGCGGGGAGATGAATATCGAGCCGCCCGACAACTGCTCCAAACTCCTGGGATGGGCAAATCTTTTGCAGAGCAACATTACAGAAGAGTGCGAGCTGACCGCTCACGGCTACTACCTGGGCGATCATACAAGCTGGGAACAGATTCCCGCCGAAATCCGACAGGATGCCGAAGAAAACTCCCCGAAGGAATGGCTTCTGCTCCTTCAGCTGGACCGGGTTGAGGGCGACGACGGATTCGATCTCATGTTCGGGGACTGCGGGCGACTGTATTTTTACATCCGAAAAGTGGATCTTGCGGCAGGTCGTTTCGACCGGATCGGCTTTGCCCTGCAATGCGGATGACCTGTCTCCTTGTCCTCTTGCACAAATTTCCCCGAAAAAAATTGTGCATTTTCCCGATTTTCCGATCGTGTGGTCAAAACCGTCTGACAAAAACTTGACAACCTTCGGCAGTCGTGCTATAATAAAACCATCCTATAATATATTCAGGAGGGGATTCCAATGAATCGTTTACAAGGCAAAACCGCCGTCATTACCGGCGGAAACTCGGGTGTCGGTGCGGCAACTGCGCTTCTGTTTGCGGCAGAGGGCGCAAATGTGGTCATCAGCGCACGCAGAGCGGCAGCTCTGGAAGAGGTTGCCGCCAAGATCAAAGCGGCAAGCGGAAATGTTCTGGTGGTTCCTACCGACATCTCCAAGAAAGAGGACTGCGAGAACCTGATTGCAAAGGCTGTTGAAACCTTCGGCAAGATCGACATTCTGGTCAACAATGCCGGCGTTCTGGACACCGGTCTGAAGGCTGTGGACAAGTATCTGGACGACGAACTTCCCAAGATCATCGCCGTCAACCAGATCGGCACCATGCAGTGCATCAAGGCGGCTCTCGCCGTCATGGGTGAAGGCGCTTCCATCGTGAATGTGGCCTCGGTTGCAGGCATCAACGGCGGCGGCGGAGCGGCTTATGTCTCCACCAAGGCTGCCATTGTGGGCATCACCAAGCACACTGCCCTGCTGCTTGCCGACAAGAAGATCCGCTGCAACGCCGTCTGCCCCGGTTCCATTGCAACGCCCATGACCGCAGGCATGAAGCCTGAGAACATGGACATGGCAATGTTCGGAACCATGCGCAAGCACAGAGATCTTTCGGTGGGCGTTTGTATGCCCGAGGATGTGGCAAACATCCTGCTGTTCCTGGCTTCCGACGAGTCGAGAGCCATTACCGGTCAGGCAATTGTGTCCGACTTCGGTTCTTCGCTGTAATCTCACCACTCATATTTCAGCCGGCAGGGCGGTTCATACGAACCGCTCTGCCGATATGATTTTCGGAATCGGGATTCCCGTTTTCCCATTTTTGTGTTGACAGAAGTGGAATTCTGTGTTATGATATATGTAACAGCAGCGGGTATTGATCCACCTTCTTCCGAATCCGTTTGCTGTGCCAAACGACCGACTGCGTTCAGATGCCGGACTGAAAGGGAGGGATTCCTTTGGAATATAAAAAGCTGTCATTCCGGTCTTATGTCCGGGCAAACGAGAACATCCGCATGATGACCGAGGAAATCACGGGCTACCATCCCGCCCACACCCACGACGATTTCATCGAAATCGCCTACATCGACGCCGGATCGGGGGAACAGGTCATCAGCGACACCGTCCTGCCGATCAGTGAAGGAGATCTTTTCTTATTCAATCCGCTGATCATCCACTCCTTCAAGGCAGATCCGGGCAGACCTCTCCGGGTGACCAACTGTATCTTTCAGCCGGAAATGCTGGGATTGTCCTCCGACAGTTGCCGCGATTTTCTGGATGTCGCCTATCACTATCTGTTCTTTTCCCTGCGGGACCCCGACGACCCTCAGAATTTTCTGAAGCTGTCAGGGCTGTCCGGCACCCCCATCAGCGGACTTCTCCGGGAAATGCAGCAGGAATACGACGATCGGAAGAACGGATTCATGCAGATTCTGAAGGCCGATCTGACCAAGCTGATGATCCTCATCTTCCGTTACTACAAAACCGACGCTCATCAAAAACAGCATCCCGCCGTCTATCAGAAGCGGATCGTTCAGGAAACCGTCGGCTATCTGGAGAATCATTATCAGGAGTCCCTTTCCTGCGAGGCTCTGGCGGAGCGGGCCTACCTCAGCGTCAACTACTTCCGGACGGTATTCAAATCCATCACCGGCATGACCATCATCGAAATGCTGCAAAAGATCCGGATCAAGCAGGCCTGCCGTCTGCTGACCGAAACCGATCTCTCGGTGTCCGAAATCGGGGCGGCGGTAGGCTATCGGGATACCAAATTCTTTGCCCGCCTGTTCAAGGATCAAACAGGGATGTCCCCCGGATGCTGGCGCAAAACAAATACCGTTGAATCACCCCCTAAGATAGATTGAATACGCCCTTGTGTATTCTGCGTTTTTCCCTTATACTTAGGGTAGCGGAAGCGATTATATGTGTACAATTCAAAGCAGCAGTGTGAATCGTTTTTTTCGCACTGCTGTTTTTTCAAATCGCTTCAAAAAAAGGAAAGGAGATCTTTTTATGAAAACCAATTGGAAAATACCCATGACTGCGGCGGGTATCTTGTGCAGTTTGCTGATTTCCCATGCTACCGTGGGGCTGTCGGCTCAAGGCATAAGTCCTCAAACGGATGCCGACGGCAATCCGGAAAACGGGCGGGTAACTTCGCAGGCAGTCGCCCGAGCATTGTCTGCCAAGAAATCCGAAGACAGTGAAATCACCCCTGCAAAAACCGAAATCATCCTGGACAACGAGGATGCCGTTCTGGTCGGTCCATGGGGCGTAAACACCACCGATCAGCTGGACGAACGGTTGGGAAACAATTTCGTGCATGCCGCCGGTGTTGCCGGGGATTCCACTGCCACCGCCACATGGACGGTGACGATTCCCAAGGACGGTTGGTATCAGATTGACGCATGGTGGACCATGCATCAAAACCGGGCAACCAATGCCCCCTACACCCTGAACTTCGGCGATCAATCAATAACGGTCACCGTCAATCAGGAGCAGAACGGCGGTGTCTGGAACCGTCTGCAATCGGTCAAGCTGTCTGCAGGCGATCAGCTGACCGTCATCCTCGGCAATCACGCCAACGAATATGTGGTTGCGGACGGCATCCGAATCACTTTGGATGAAGGTATCATTGTGGATGACAGTCAGGCGGTCTTTACCGGCGACGACTGGGCAACGGAAGAGAAGGACTGTGCAACCGGACGGTACGGAAGCGGATTCTGCTACAACAATCGGATTGCCGGCAGTGACTCAAATGCCACAGCCTCTGCAACCTTCACCGTGACTGCACCGGAAAGCGGACGCTATCAGGTCTACGGATGGTGGACTGAGCAGGCCAACCGGGCAACCGACACGCCCTTTACCCTGATTTCGGGGGAGAAGCAGACAACCGTTCGGATGAATCAGCAAACCGACGGTGCCACCTGGAACCTGCTGGGAGAGATTGATGTCAAGGCAGGGGATCAGATGTCGGTTCGCATCGAAAACAACGCCAACAATTTTATCATTGTTGATGCAGTGAAGTTCGTCAATGCCGATTCGAATCCGCTGTACACCGTCACGGTGGAAGCAAATGAGGAGGAAGGCTCCGTCGAGGGCAAATGCGACGGTCTTGCCATCGGTGAGGTCACGACCCTGACTGCCACCCCCAAGGAGGGTTGGAGATTTACCGGATGGTATTCCGGAGACGAACTCCTGAGCAAGGATAAGGCCTATACGCTGACCGTAACGGGCGATCTGACCCTTACCGCCCGGTTTGTGAAAATCACGCCCGGTGAAACGGCAGACAAGAGCAGTCTGGAAGCCGTTCTCAAGCGTGCAAATGACGCAATGGAGTCGGGCGTTTATTCGAATGCCATTCCCTCTCAGAAGACAACCTTTACACAACTGCTGTCCGACGCCCTTCTGGTGTATGAGCAGGAGGACGCTCTTCAGGATGAGGTAGATGAAATATGCCTCAAACTGACCGAATTTCTGGACAGTCCCGTCCTGCCCGACACCGACAAATCCGACCTCAAACTCGTCCTCGAATACGCCGAAGGGCTGAATCCGGACGATTTTGCCGACACCGGCAAGGACGCCTTCACCGCCGCTCTGACCGAAGCCAAAGCGGTATATGAAAGTACCGAAGCCGATCAGGACCGTGTGAACACAGCCATGCTGGAACTGTTGTATCGGACGGCAGATCTGAGACTGTCAGGCAACTGAAGATCATATTGATTACCGAAAGGAAGATACGGTTATGAAAAAGAATTGGAAACAAATCCTCGGCGGATTTTTGGCTGCCGCCCTGCTGATTCCCACGGTGACACTCCCCGTAAGCCAGGTTCACGGAGCGCAGACGCTCCGGGTCGGCGATCTGAAAGTCTGCTCGCTGACCGAGCCTCTCGGCATTGATCAGAATCCTGTTTTCAGCTGGGTGATTACCGGCGGTGAAAAGGACGACGAACAGAGCGCCTATCAGATTATTCTGGCAGACAGCAAAGAGGATGCAGTGTCCGGCAAAGGCACCGTCTGGGATTCGGGCAAGGTCAACTCCTCGGATACTCTGAGCGTTCCCTATGACGGTCCCGCCCTCTCGGACCGCACCGCATACTACTGGAAAGTGACGGTATGGAGCCGCAAGAGCGGCAAGGCTACCAGCGATGTCAGCCGCTTTTCCACCGGATTTTTGAACAGCACTTGGGAAGGCAAATGGATCGGATATCCGCAGTCAAACTGCGAAATCGGTCTGACGGGAGCAAACTGGATCTGGCTCAGAAACGGTGCTTCCTTCAGCGGAGCCTCTGCGTCAACGCAATACTTCCGCTTCAGCTTTACACCTGCCGCCGGAAAGACGGTAGAGAACTTTACCATTGCCTATACGGCAGACGACAACGCTACGGTTTATCTGAACGGAACCCAGGTTGGAACGATTGACACCTGGTCGGACGGCAGTTATTACACCGGCACCGAGCTTTTGGTCTCCGGTAGCAACACCGTCGCCATCCGTGCCACCAACGCATCGGTAGGCTATGCAGGTCTGTTGGCTTCCATGAAGATCACCTATACCGACGGAAGCAGCGACAGCTATATCACCGACAAGAGCTGGAAAGTCAGCGAAAAAGAGAAAGACGGATGGACCGGCACCGATTACGATGACAGTGACTGGTCTGCCCCCGATCAGACGGTTTCCTTCGGATCGAGTCCCTGGGGTACCGGCGTGACTCTGAGGGCTTCAGGATCCCGAAGCGCCGTCCTTCTGCGGAAGGAATTCACGGTAGACAAGACCGTCAAGGAGGCCTATGCCTACATCTGCGGTCTCGGATTCTTTGATCTGACCTTCAACGGAAAGGCTGTTGACGACAGCGTTCTGAATCCCTTCATCACTCAATACGATGCTACGGTATACTACCGTGCCTTCGATGTGACCGAACTGCTGAAAAGCGGCAAAAATGCCGTCGGTGTAGAGCTGGGCAACAGCTACTACAACGAAATCGGCGGCGTTTGGAACTGGCCGAACGCCGCATGGCGGGACGATCCCAAGCTGATCTTCCGGCTGGACATCCGCTATGAAGACGGAACGGCTAAAACCGTTGTGTCCGACACCGACTGGCTCACTACCAGAGACGGTCCCATCACATCGAACAGTATGTATTACGGCGATGTCTATGACGCCAGACTGGAGCTGCCCGGCTTTAACTGCGCAGGATTTGATGACAGCACATGGAAAAGTGCAGTCGAAATGGCGGCTCCCACCGGTGAGCTCAAGGCGCAGATGAAGGCGCCCGTAAAGCGGGTGGCATCCTTCAAGCCCGAATCCATCGTCAAGCTGGGCGAAGGTTCCTGGCGGGTTCAGAGCCCCGAAATGGTGGCAGGTTGGGTTCTGCTGACAGGCATCAACGGACAGGCAGGCGACAAAATCACCCTGACCTACGGTCAGAAGCTGGATGAAGACGGATCGGTTCACAAATACGGCGGAAATGACGGCGAACTGTCCGGCTGGTATCCTCATGCCTACTTCCAGCAGGATATTTACTACTGCTCGGGCAGTAAAAATGAGTCCTACGAGCCGAAATTCAGCTACAAGGGCTTCGAATATGTTCAGATTGACGGCTTCTACGGCGATCTGACCGCCGACAACATCGTCATTTACCGTGTATCCAACGATGTGGATATCATTTCGGAGTTTGAAAGCTCCAACGCCATGTTCAACCGACTGCACGAAAGCATGCGGGTTGCCATGACCGACAACTTCCAGGGCGAGCACTGCGACCCCATGCTGGAAAAGAACGGTTGGCTGGGAGATGCCAATGTATCTCTGACCTCCATGATGTTCACCTTTGACATGGCAGCCTGCCTCCCCGGCTACATCGAGGTCATGGAGGACTGTCAGGAAATCTACGGCATGGTTCCGCAGATGGTACCTGCCGCCAACTGGGGCATCGCAAATACCGCTGTCTGGAATTCCATCTTCGTGTACGGCGTTGCCGATCTGAAAAACTACTTCGGCACCGATTTCTACACGGAAGAGCAGTATGACGCCATGCGGACCTTCGCCCTTCGGGACATCCGGGAGATCAAACAGAACAGATGGGTATGGTTTGACAATCAGCTGGGCGACTGGGTATCCCCCATCGGCGGCACCAATCCGAATGTTGCCTACAATGAAAACAGCTCCGAAGGTTCCGGCATTGTGGGTACCGCATTTGTCTACGGTATGCTGAATGCCATGGCAGAGTTTGCCGACGAACTCGGCAAGACCGATGACGCCGCCGAATACCGTTCGGCTATGGAAAACATCTACAAGGCCTTCAACAAGAAATTCTACAACGCCGAAAAGCAGATTTACGAAACCACCGTCTGGAATCAGATCGGTACCCGTACAAAGTACCGTCAGACCTCCAACCTGGTTCCCCTTGCCTTCGGACTGGTTCCCGAAGAGTATGTTTCCGGTGTTGTGGAGAACCTCGTAAAGGACATCAAGGAAAAGGGCTATCATCTGGACACCGGATGCGTCGGAACCCGGTATATCCTGCCGGTTCTCTGCGACTACGGGTATGAGGATGTGGCATACCGTGTTGCCACTCAGACCACCTATCCCTCCTGGGGCTATTGGCTGGAAAGCGACTCCAAATCCACATGGGAAATGTGGGAAGCTACCACCCGTTCCTTTGACCACTACTTCCTCGGAACCTACGAAGAATGGTACTTCACTCATCTTGCCGGTATCCGGGATGTCCGGGACGGCTACAAGACCTTTGTTATTGATCCGGAAATCATCGGCGATCTGGAATATGTGAAGACCAGCGTACAGACGGTCCGGGGCGAGCTGGTATCGAACTGGACAAGAAACGAAAACGGCAGCGTCACCATGCAGATCACCGTTCCCTTCGGTTCCACATCCGAAATCTACTTCCCCACCGCCAAGATTGACGGGGTAAAGCTGGGCGGCATCACTGTCACCGCTGCCACCGAAGGTGTCCATTCGGTTGAACTGAAAGACGGAAGACTCTGCATTACCGTCGGATCCGGCAGTTACGAATTCACCTCGGCATCCGATCTGACCACGGTCTACCGCACTGCTCTGGAGGATGCGATTGGCAGAGCTGAAGACTGTCTTGAAGATCCCCGTTACGAATCCGCAAACGCAATGCTGACCGATGCCGTCACCGCCGCAAAAGCAGTTCTGAACAACGAAAAAGCGACCCAGAAGCAGGTCAACGATGCGACCGATGCACTGGAATCGACGATGATCACAGTCATGGGAAGCGAAAGCCGTATCGCCCTGCGGAATCTGATTTCCGAATGCAAGCGGATGCGTCTGGAGCCCTACTATCAAAAGGCGGCATGGAGAACCTTTGAAAAGGCGCTGGAGGAGGCCGAACAGACCGTCGGCAATTTCGACAGCGACGACGAAGCCCTGGATCGGGCATATGAAACCCTGGTGTCTGCTGACGCACAGCTGGATTCTGCGGCATACACCAATCTGGCGCTGGGAAAGAGACCAAACGCATCGTCCAACATTGAGAGCGAATGGGGATGGGGTCTTTCCAATGTAACCGACGGCGACCGGAAGAACGAAAGCCCTCAGGCCGGTGAATATGCCGGTTACTCCAGCAGTTCTTCGTACGAATCCGATCACAGCGAATGGCTGGTCATTGACCTCGGAGAGACTCAGCCCATCAACCATGTGGTTATTTACCCCTCCGCAACTCTGGTGAACGATCAGAGACTTTGCTACGGCTACCCCGACAGCCTGACCATTGATCTGTCGACAGACAACAAGAATTGGCACACGGTATACAGCCAAGAGGACATTCCCCTTCCCGAATACGGACCGCAATCCATTGCATTCCTCACCGAGGAAGCAAGATATGTCCGCATCAATGCCGTCAGTCTGCGCCCGAAGGTCAGCGATTACAACAGCTACCGTCTGCAGCTTGCCGAGGTTGAAATCTACAATCTGCCCGTAGAAAACGGAGACGGAAGAACAGCATTGGAAACCCTGATCTCCGTTGCAGAAGAGCTGAAAAATGGCGACGAATTTGCTGCCACCACCGAAACGGTCCGCTCCGATTTCAACCGTGCTCTGGACACCGCAAAAGATGTTCTAGTGGCAGATGATACAACCGCCGATGATATTACCCGTGCCTATACCGATCTGATGGACGCCATCCACCGTCTGGGTATTCAGGCGACAGATAAAACCGACCTGGACAATCTCGTCAAAAAGGCGGAAGCCCTGAAGCTTTCCGAATATGAGGATGACGGAAAGGACGCCTTCCAACAGGCACTGAAAAACGCGCAGTCCGTGCTTGCAAACGATGATGCCACAGCGGCGGAGGTTGCCGATGCCGTAGCATCATTGCAGAGTGCAATGGACGCTCTGAAGCCTTTGTCCTCGACCTCGTCTTTCGTTGTCATTCTCATTACGGTATTGAGCATTGCGGTTGCCGCCGCCCTTGGAGTCGTGGCATTCCTGCTCATCAAGCGTAAAAAACGGATAAGCGGATAAACGATGGGTTTCCCCCAATACCTGCCTGCAGGAGTGTAGCATTAGTTCCCTTTCCTGACTTTTGCAGGCAGATATCATCCGTCGGGACTCGTATACAGTCCTTTATCACATCCCTTGCAGGACAGAATCACGGGAAACCCGTTTCCCGATTCACAAAATACCGGCACCGTCGGGTTTTCCGACGGTGCCGGTATAATATTGTACTATTGAATTGTCACAGGGCAAAACAGCTCCGATTAC
>JBJDZJ010000111.1:0-11963 GCA_051867915.1 Eubacteriales bacterium | reverse complement strand
CATGAGAGAGGAACCCTGACATGACCGAAAAACTGTATGACACCGACAGCCATCTGTTTGCCTTCGACTGCACCGTTGTTTCCTGCGAAAAAGAGGGCGAGCGGTATGCTGTCCGAACCGACCGAACTGCTTTTTTCCCCGAAGAAGGGGGACAGTACGGCGACCGAGGAACGCTGGGAGACGCCGCCGTTCTGGACACCCGTCTGATCTCGGGGGACATCGTCCATCTGACCGACCGACCGCTCTGCGTCGGCGAGACGGTATGCGGCAAAATCGACGCCGACGATCGGATGCGCAAGATGCAGAATCACTCGGGCGAACACATCATCTCCGGGCTGTTTCACCGTCTGTACGGGCTGAACAATGTGGGATTCCATCTGGGGCGGGACGATGTTACCGTCGATCTGGACGGCGAACTCAGCCGTGCCGATCTGGATCGGGTGGAGAAGCTTGCCAATCGGGCGGTCTATGAGAATGTGGAAATTCTCGCCGAATACCCTTCCCCGGACAGGCTGGCAACCATGGACTACCGTTCCAAGCTGGATCTTACCGAAAATGTGCGGATCGTTACCATTCCCGGCTATGATGTCTGCGCCTGCTGTGCGCCCCATGTTTCCAGAACAGGCGAAATCGGAATCATCAAACTGTTGGATTTTGCCCGATACAAGGGCGGAATCCGCATTCATATGCTCTGCGGAGCGGATGCCCTGCGGGATTATCGGGAAAAATACCGCAACACAGCGGAAATCTCGACTGCGCTGAAGGTCAAGCAATATGAAGTTGCCGAAGGCGTCCGGCGGATACTGGATGAAAAGGCAGAACTGTCCCGAAAGCTCGCCGCTACGGAGCTTTCCTACGCCCGAGCCAAAGCGGAATCCATCCCCCCAACCGACGGCAATGTCATCCTCTTTGACGACATGGACACCGCCGCCATGCGGGAGTTCGTCAATCAAACCCTTCCCAAATGCAGGGGCGCCGTGGGCGTATTTTCCGGAGACGACCGGGCGGGCTACCGCTTCATTCTGGGCAGCGGCAGGGTCGATCTGAAAGCAAAAGTCAAGGATCTGACTGCGGCACTGGGAGGCCGTGGCGGCGGTAGCTGTGCAATGATTCAGGGCAGTGTCGGGGCAGATCGGGAAACAATCCTCAAGTATTTCGAACAGTTTTCATAAAAAATCCGGACTGTCCGGAAAGTCGGAAAGTCCGTAAAATAAATTTTTCTGACTGAATGTTTTGTGCTTAGAAGTCGGATCGACTTCGGTTTCGGCATTGCCGAACCGCCAAAATCTTTCGTATTTGCCAGAGAAAGGTACGGTCATAAACATGAAAAATCTAACCGCAAATTATCACACTCACACCCGCAGGTGCGGACACGCTGTGGGCGAAGATCGGGAATATGTGGAAAAGGCCATCCGAGCGGGAATCAAGATTCTCGGATTCTCCGATCACACACCCATGCCCTTTCCTTCGGGCTGGCATTCGGGGTTCCGTGTTCCCCTTGAGCTTGCCGAAGACTACTTTACCTCTGTTTCCGACCTGCGCCGGGAATACCGTGGACAGATTGAGATCAAAATCGGCGTGGAGGCCGAATACTATCCCGAAACCTTCGATCTGCTCTGCGAGTTCCTTTCCCCCTATCCGCTGGACTATATGATTCTCGGTCAGCACTTCATTTTCCGTGAGGAGGATCAGCGATACAGCGGAAGTCCCTCCGATTCGGAGCAAAAACTTGCCGACTATGTGGAGAATGTGAAGGCGGCGATCCGAACCGGGAAATTCGCCTATGTGGCGCATCCCGATCTGCTGAACTTTACCGGTCCCGACGAGGTTTACCATCGGCACATCGTCGATCTGCTGACCTTTATGAAGGAAAAGGACATCCCCATGGAAATCAACCGACTGGGATTTTTCGAACACCGTCACTATCCCAGAGAGCGGTTCTTTGAAATCTGCGGCGAGGTCGGCAACAAGGTCATTATCGGCGCCGATGCCCATTCGCCCGATGTCTTCGACGATGAAGCCTCCATCGACGGATGCGCCGCTCTTGCCGAAAAGTTCGGGCTGGAGATCGTCCGCAAACTGGATATATGAGGAATCTTCCCCAAATGATACAAATACGAGGTACCGATGATTTCCTTCCGAAACGATTACAGTGAACTTGCCCATCCCGAGATCATGCGCCATCTTCTGACCCTGTGCGAAGAGCAGAATGAGGGATATGGGCTGGATCGGCACTCCCTTCATGCGGCTGAACTGATCCGTCATGCCATAAACCGCCCCGAAGCCGCCGTTCATTTCATTCCGGGCGGCACTCAGACCAATCTTGTGGCGATTTCCGCCCTGCTTCGCCCCTTTGAAGCGGTGATTGCCGCCGAAACCGGCCATATCAATGTCCATGAAACGGGAGCCATCGAAGCGACCGGTCACAAAGTCTGCACCGTCCCCTCTGCCGACGGCAAACTGTCGCCTGCAGATCTTGAAAAAGAAGTGCTGTACCATTCGGACGAGCATATGGTGAAGCCCAGAATGGTCTATCTCTCTCAATCCACCGAATACGGAACGCTGTATTCAAAGGATGAGTTGACCGACATTCGCAGAATCTGCGACAAATACGGTCTTCTGCTCTTTGCAGACGGTGCAAGGCTGGCCTCCGCACTGACGGCAGAGTCCAACGACCTGACTTTACAGGATCTCGGAAAATGGACCGATCTGTTCAGCATCGGCGGGACGAAAAGCGGTGCCATGCTGGGAGAGGCGCTGGTTCTGCTCAATCCTTCCCTGCAGTCTGATTTTCGATATATGATCAAGAACCGGGGTGCCATGCTTGCCAAAGGCTTTTTGTGCGGAGCAGAGTTTGAAGCCCTGTTCACCAACGATCTCTTCTTTCGGATCGGAGCATATGAAAACCGGCAGGCCGACAGAATCCGCAGAGCGCTTGTCGAAAAGGGCTACGCCTTTGCGGCAACGCCCTGCACCAATCAGCTGTTTCCCATTGTCAGCGACGAAAAAATCCGGGCGCTGTCCGAGGAATTTGCTTTCAACATCGACCGCCGATACGACCCGAATTCCTGCGTCATTCGGCTTGTAACCTCCTTTGCCACCCGTCCCGAAGCTGTGGAACTTCTGATCAGCCGGCTATGAGCAAGCAGTGCCTTCGATTTGAGACTGTCCGTGACGAGGACCTGCCTGTTCTGTCCGATCTGATGATCCGTGCTTTTGACGCCGACACCCGCCTGCACACCGACCGGCTCCACGACGGTCCCAAGGGCTATGACGACGGTTCCCTTCTGCGAAAGATCTGTCACGATGACAGAAATACCGCCCGCAAAATTCTTGCGGACGGGGACATCATCGGATTCTTTTCGGTGATCCGAAAGGGAGGGGATTGTGTGCTTGATCTGCTCTTCCTGAACCCGGATTTGTGCGGTCGTGGCATCGGAAGCCGGGTTTTCACAATGATCGAAGACCTGTTTCCGAACGCCCGTACATGGACGGTGGAAACACCCGAATATTCCGCCCGGAATCTGCATTTTTACACCGAGAAATGCGGATTCGTTCCCGTTCAAACCATCTGTTACGGTGAGGAGCGGTCGGTTCTTCTGATGAAAAATCATTCCACATAAACCTTCCCCTTTTTCGGAGAGATTTCCGAAAAAGGGGAGTTTTTATCCTTCATAGGCCTCTCTGTCACAGATCAGGATCACATCGGGGTGAACCTTCAGGATCGTGGCGGGAGAATCGGTGGTGATGCGGTTGCTTTGAAGTTCCTTGACCGCCTCATGCTTGGATCTGCCGTTGGCAAGAATCAGAATCCGTCTCGCCTGCATGATGGTGGCAATGCCCATAGTCAGGGCATGTCTGGGCACCGCTTCCGTACTGCCGAAAAATCTCGAATTGGCTTCGATGGTGCTTTCGGTCAGCGCAGTCAGATGCGTTCCGGTAAACAGAGTTTCGCCCGGTTCGTTAAATCCGATATGTCCGTTCTGCCCGATGCCCAGAAGCTGGAGATCAATTCCGCCCAGGTGCTTAATGATCTGCTCATACTCCGAACACGCCCTCTCGGGATCCTCCGCAGAGCCGTCGGGAATAAAGCGATTCTCGGCGGGAACATTGACATGATCGAACAGATTCTCCTTCATAAAAGCATGATAGGACTGAGGATTATCGGGAGAAATCGGATAATATTCATCCAGATTGACGGTGGTGATTTTTGAAAAATCAATGTCTCCCGCCTGATAGCGGCAGATCAGTTCACGGTAAAGCCCAACAGGAGTGGAGCCGGTGGCAAGTCCCAGCACGCTGTCCGGCTTCAGGATCATCTGCGCCACAAACAGACGAGCCGCCGCCTTTGACATCTCATTGTAATTCTCACACACTATGACACGCATATTTTTCTCGCTTTCTGTTCACCCGAGTTTTTCATTTTCAGTCCATATTTCCGATTTTGCCGGATATGACCGTGAGAAGAGGATGAAAATCCTCCGAAAAGCCGGTTAAATCGGCAACCTTTCCCACTTCAACCGTTCCTCTGTCGTCGATTCCCAGCCGTCTTGCAGGCGTACGGGACGCCATGATGACGGAATCCTCCTTGGGGATTCCGATGGAGATCAGATTGCGGACCGATCCGTCCAGATAACAAAGTCCGCCGTTGAGAGCGCCGTTTTCGCATCTGCGCTCGCCGTTCTTCACAATTACCCAGCTGTTGGCGTAAAAATACCGACCGTCGGGCAGTCCCTTCGGCATGGTGGAATCGGAAATCACCACCATCCGATCGGGTCCCTTGCACTTATAGAGCAATTTCAGAACAGACGGATGCAGATGGGTCAGATCGCAGATGGCCTCACAGTAAACCGAGTCGCAAATCAGAGCTTCGGTCACCAGCCCGGGAGCGCGGTGATGAATGGGCGGGCAGGCGTTGAAGGTATGGCAGACCGAATCAAATCCTTTTCGGAAGGCTTCTGCCGCACATTCCGCCGGGCAGTCGGTATGTCCTGCCTGAACACAGATTCCCCGCTCTCTCAAATGGGCTGCCAGTTCGAATGCGCCTTCCCGTTCGGGCGCCACGGTGACCAGTTTGATCACATCGTCAAACCCACCCAGATAGCGGTCATACAATTCAACCGAGGGCAGGAGAATCTGATCGGTTTCCTGTGCGCCTGCGCGCACGGGAGACAGGAAAGGTCCCTCCAGATGCGCTCCGCAGATGTGGGTTCCCCCGAGTTTTCCCTCTGCCTGAAGTTTCATGGCGTTGCGGATAAAATCCAGCTGTTTTGCCATATTCTCAAGACTGCCCGTCAAAAGGGTCAGAAGAATGTCGGTAACTCCTGCCCTTCGGGAGGCCTCCAGAAAGACCGACAGTGCATCTGTATCCAGCGATCCCAGATCAAAGCCTTCTCCGCCGTGATTGTGAATGTCAAACAGTCCGGGCGTCAGTACCTCCACCGACGGGATTCCGTCGGGACAGCATTCACAGGGAGCAATGGCAGAAATCCGCCCGTTTTCAACCGAAATCAACTGATTTTCTTTCCATCCGTCGGGTGTCAGCAGTTTGCCCGCCCATACTTTCAGAGAATCCGAACTCGCAGTACTCATATCCAACCTCATTTTACTTTTCATTTTTCCGACAGTCGGGGCACAGATAACTGATTTTCAGCTCATAACCCTGATAGGAATCGGGCACCCCCGATTCTATCAGTTCCCGAAGACCGTCCAACCGCAGGTCCGACAGCCTCCCGCATCGAAAGCAAACCAGATGTTCATGGGGGATGCGGTTGCCATCGTAACGATCGGGGCCGCCGGGGACGGTAATCCGTTTGACCTCGCCATCTTCCGTCATCCGGGAAAGGTTCCGATAAACCGTTCCCTTGGAGATGTTGGGAAGAAATTGACGGGTTCGAAAATATATCTCGGTTCCGGTTGGATGATCGGTACTGCTCCGAATCACCTCGCCGATGATTCTTTGCTGTCTGGTCACGCCATCGCCTCCTTCTGATTCTGATACCCAAGCCAAATTTCTTATTGACGCTCCTATTATACTCTATTTTTTCCCCATCGTCAAGGGCTTTGGCGAGAAAAACGAAAAAAAACAGGGCAACTTCGGTCAAAAGCGGTGAAAAATGGTTGCACCGTATTGACCTAGTTACCCTGCATTGTCAGGTATCCTTGAATTCCGGGAAGGTCAGCGTCACCTTGAACAGATCGCCGTCGATTTCCGGCACCAAAGTCGCACTCTGAAGCTCCGCCAGCGATTTGGCGATGGACAGTCCCAGCCCGCTCCCCTCGGTGGTTCTCGATGCATCGCCCCGGACAAAGCGTTCGGTCAGCTCATCGGGAGAGATGTGCAGCGGAACTGCCGATATATTTCGGAAAACAAAGAGAATCTTTCCGTCCCTTCGCTCGGTATCATAATAGACCCTTGTCCCCGGAAGGGAGTATTTGCAGATATTGGACAGAAGATTGTCGAAAATCCGCCAGAGATACTGACCGTCGCATTGGATTTTGGCATTTTCGAGAGGTTCCGATTGCACCAGCGTCAGATTCCGTTCGGAAAGCCGTTCCCGATACTCTCCCAACACCTGATCGGACAAAAGATTGACATCGGTCACCATAAGGTGCAGTTCCAGATTGCCCGTGGAGGCCTTCGACGCCTGAATCAGATCCTCAATCAGCTTTTTCAGGCGATTGGTCTGACAATCCAGCACCTCAAGATAGCTCTTTCCCGTCTCGGTGGTAGAACCCTCCTTCTTTAAAAGATCCACATAGTTGATGATGGAGGTCAAGGGGGTTTTGATGTCGTGGGACACATTGGTAATCAGTTCGGTTTTCATCCTCTCGCTTTTCATGCGTTCGGAAATTTCCTTCTCCATGCCCTCGCCGATCTGATTCAGATGCTCGGCGTGACGGCGAAGACCGCCGTACAGCCTGTCGGTCGGAATTTTCTGTCCCGTCCGTCCTTCTGCCAGCCTTTTCCCTTCCCGATACAGGTATTTCAGATTCCAGGCAAGATAGCCCACCGCCAAAGCGGCAAGGATCCAGAGAACGATCCACAAAAAGACAGCGACCTCGTTCAGATCCACAATCCGAAAACCGATGAATGTAAGGAATATATTCAGGAAAAACAGCAGGACAAAAGCACAAAGTTCGATCCAGATGACAGGCAGCCGATTCACAATAAAGCGAACTGCTCTTCCGATCAGACTGAAGAATCGCCTGATCAGCGTATTGTGAAAAAGACGGTGGAGCTTGATTCGGGTAGCGGTAGACATCATCAGGCTGACCAGAAGCAAGGACTCCGACAGCACGGTTACGGCAGACAGCACTCCGACCAGAGAAAGATTCAGATAACCGTCATACCAATCATAGTAGTCCATCCAGAAAACGGTCGGCAGAGATGCCAAAAAGACTGCGACCAACACAAAGACCAGATAGAGATCATAGGGAATCCGATCCACGGGATTGGCGACAGCAAAGTCTGCCCCGATGCGCCATCCGGACACCCAAATCAACAGGACGACCATAAACAGCGTCAGACACAGAAAAACAACCAACAGAATCGGAATCAGGGTCTTGAGTCCGACTCCGATACCGACCAAATCCAGCAGTAAAACATACATATCCCGAATCTGCGGCTCTGTATACAGAGCACATTCGGTTTTATAGTTTTTAACCACAACACGGTAAAAGGTCAGGATGCCATTCGTCACCTGATAACTGCAGTCTCGGTTATTCTGGCAAAAATCCGATATGATCTGTTCTACATCATCTTTATCCGTCAGATTGATCTGTTCCAGAATCTCAGTAGCGGGACTGTCGATGAATGATGTGGTTTTGCAGGAATATTCATGCTGATCCCATCCGGAGGACCGATAGACCGTTTTCCCCAGTTCATCGGTGATGGAAACATCGAAATTTTTGCCTTCGAGCCAGTCGATTCCCTGATTGGTAGCGGTATTCGTCAGGGATAACTCGGAAATCCGGACTGCCGTGATGTCGCCGGCATAGTTGGCGGCAATGTTCTCCCGAATCTCGTTCAGAATCAGACTGCCTCCGGAGGGATCGCTGTATACCCCCAGCTCGGTCAGAACAATCAGTCCGACGCCCGTTACAAGGGTACCGATCAGGGACAGGATAAACAGAACAATCATCAGCGTTTTGACGGTTCCGCGGCGCAAAAACAGAGGAGGACCCTTTTTCTTGACGGTTTCATTCATATCTTTCTTCTCCTTTCGGGAGGACAGGCAAATCCGTTATATGAGAGTCGCTGTCCGATTTCAGTATTCGATCTTATATCCCCGTCCCCAAACCACCTTGATATAGCGGGGATCGGCGGGATTTACCTCAATTTTCTCTCTCAAATGACGGATGTGGACGGCAACGGTGCTGTCGGAGCCGTAAGGCTCGTTCCAGACCCTGCGATAGATCTCCCCGGGTGAGAACACCTGACGGGGATGCTCCATGAGCAGTTTCAGAATGTCGAATTCGGTGGGGGTCAACAGAACCTCTTCACCGTCCAGATGCACCTTCTTCGTCCGATCGTCCAGCTCCAGTCCGCCGATGGTCAGGCACTGATCGGACGCTCCGCCACCCAACTTCAAGTAGCGTCGAAGCTGGGAGCGAACTCTTGCCTGCACCTCTACCGGATTGAAGGGCTTGGTTATGTAATCGTCTGCTCCCACATCCAGACCGAGAATTTTGTCGGTATCCTCCGCCTTGGCGGTCAACAGAATCACAGGTATATTGCTGATCTTCCGGATTTCGGTCATGGCGGTGATGCCGTCCATAATCGGCATCATAATATCCATCAGAACCAGTTGAATACCTCCGCCACGGACGGCATCCACCGCTTCCATTCCGTTATGGGCTTCCTCTATCTTCCAGTTCTCGCCGGACAGGTAAATCCGAAGAGCGTTCACAATATCAATCTCATCATCACAGATCAGGATGGTATTCATAGGCATCTTTTCCTTTCATGTTCGGTTCTTACGAGCCTATTATACATGACCTGCTCTTAAAAAGCAATAGGAAAAATCATTAAGATTTTCTTAAGATTCAAACGGATCAAAAAATTCTCCCGAAAAACGGGAGAATTTTTGTATAGGTCCGATCAGACTTCCTGTGCGGTACACAGACGGTAGTAATAGCCCTTCTTTGCCATCAGTTCCTCATGATTGCCCGACTCCAGAATCTGTCCGTCTGCCACATACAGGATCTTATCGCAGCCCTTGATAGTGGACAGCCTGTGGGCGATGACGAAGGAGGTCCGTCCCTCCATCAGATGCTCGATGCCCGCCTGCAACAGTTTCTCGGTTTTGGCATCAATGGAAGATGTAGCCTCATCCAGTATCAGAATGGCGGGATCGGAGACCATGGTACGGGCAAAGGCAAGCAGCTGTCTCTGACCCTGTGAAAGTTGACCGCCCCGTTCGCTGATGACCGTATCGTAGCCGTCCTCCAACTGCTCGATAAAGGTGTCTGCACAGACTGCCCGAGCGGCGGCACGGATCTCCTCATCGGTGGCGTCCAGCTTGCCGTATCGGATATTATCGGCGACCGTTCCGCTGAAGATAAAACTGTCCTGAAGCATGATTCCCATGCCAGACCGCAGGGAGTGAATGGTGATATCCTCGATTTTATGCCCGTCAATCAGAAGATCGCCCTCGGTGACATTATAGAAACGGCTGATCAGATTGACGATGGTGGATTTGCCAGATCCCGTAGGTCCGACCAGTGCAATCCGCTCACCCCGACGGACCTGAAAACTGACATCCTTTAGAATCGGAACACCCTTTTCGTACTCGAAATTCACATGGGAGAACTCCACATTGCCCTGCATATCGGTCAGTTCCTCGGCATTGGGACTGTCCTCAATGTCCAGCGGCTCGTCGATGGTCTGGAAGATACGCTCCAGATAGGACATCGCCTTTAAGAAGTTGTTGTAGATATTCGCCAGATTGATGACCGGCGCCCAGAATCTGGAAGCATAGTCTGCCATGGCGATCAGCACGCCCACCTCGATGTTGTCCTTGGTGAACCAGAGAATCCCCGCCAGATAGACGAAGGACAGCACCCACTGCTTCAGATTCTCGGTAATCGGCGACATGATATTGTTCAGCCACGCCATCTTATACCATGCCTTCTGATAGGTCTTATTCAGATCGGTATAGATTTCCTGATTGACCTTCTGACGGTTGAAGGTCTGGGACACCCGAACGCCCTCGATGGCCTCGCAGGTATAGGCGGTCAGATTGGACTGCTTATTGTTGCAGACAAAGTTCGCTCTCTTCTGAGCATTTTTGAGCAAAACCACGGCGATAATCAGCGGGAGCATACCCGACAGAATCACCAGCGAGAGTTTTACATTCATGGCGAACATGAAGGCAATGATGAACACGATGTTCAAAAGTTCCAGCACCGCATTGATGATACCGTTGGTCAGGGTATCGGACACGCTGTTGACATAGTTGACCACCCGTACCAGAATCTTGCCGTGGGGACGGCTGTCATAATAACTGAAGGGCAGCTCCTGAAGATGATCGAACAAATCCTTTCGGATGTCGTAGATCATGGACTGTCCGCAGAAGGACATGATGATACCCCTCACGGCGCCCAGAATCGAACCGATCACAATCACCGCCAGCAGAGAGAAGGCGAGCTTCAGCAAAAGGGGTTTATCGCCGTTGGGCATCGCCACATCCATGGCCTTTTCCAGGAAAATCGGGGTCAGCAGTCCCAGAATGGAGCCGGCAATGGACAGACCAAGCGCCAGTAGCATCAGTTTGGTATAGGGCTTCACATATTTCAGCGATCTGCCCAGTTTGGAGAAATCCACATTGCGTTCCAGTGTTTCATCCACATCGTACTTATTGCGATTTGCCATATCCCATCACGCTCCCTTCCCGTCTTTGCCCACAAATTCGGGCAGATTCTTCACACCCTGAAGTTCACAGACCTCACGGTAGTAGGCATTGGTTGCGGCAAGGCTGTCGTGGGTTCCGATATCCAGTTTTCCGTCCTCCAGAACAAAGATCTGGTCGGCGTTCTTGATCGAAGATATTCGCTGGGCGATGATGATGGTGGTACAGAAGAAGGGCAGATGGTGCAGGTTGTACTGCATCTGCTTTTCGGTTTCCATATCCACGGCGGAAGTGGTATCGTCCAGAATCAGCACCGACGGAATGGCGGCAATGGCTCTTGCCAGAGCGATCCGCTGGCGCTGTCCGCCGGAAAGACCCACGCCTCGCTCGCCCACGATGGTCTGATAGCCCTCGGGCATCTTACGGATGAAGCCGTCTGCGCAGGCAAGGCGTGCGCATTCATAGACCTGCTCCTCCTCCATCTCGGGATTGCAGAAAGCAATATTGCCGTCGATGGTATCCGAGAACAGGAAGACCTCCTGCGTTGCGATGGCGACAGAACGGTGGATGCTTTCCAGCGTCCGATAGCGAACATCCCGACCGTCCAGAAGGACCTCTCCTTCATTGACATCGTAGAATCTGGCGATCAGAGAAGCGACGGTGGATTTTCCCGATCCCGTGGGGCCGATGATTCCCACGGTCTGACCGGGTTCGATCCGGAAGGACACATTCTGCAGGATATTGTCATTCTTATAGCGGAAGGTCACATTCTTGAACTCCACCTTTCCGTCAAAGCGTTCTGCCTTATCCACAGCGCCGGCACGGTCGCAGACGATAGGGGTATCGTAGCAGATTTCGATGACCTTTTCGGATGCGGCGGTAAACCGCTGAAGATCGTTCAGAATGGAGCAGACACGGCGCATAGGGTCGGACAGCGCCCATGTCAGGGAGGTGAACAGAGTCAGTTCGCCCAAAGTGATGCCATAGGGAGAGCCCGGGTTCACATAGCCCTCGATGACCAGCAGACCGCCCACCAGCAGGGTGATAAAGGAAAGGGATTGAGCGAGAAATTCAACCACCGGCACAATGGATTGCCATGCGTAGGACGCC
>JBJDZJ010000110.1:0-11996 GCA_051867915.1 Eubacteriales bacterium | reverse complement strand
GGTTTCGGGGCTCCCGATCGGTATCTTCTTCTGCCCGGATCAAAGACTTTGAGATGAATACCGGATAAAGCAGAATTCGTTTTGCTCCCGATTTATTGACGGGTGCCGACGCAAACATTCATTTGCGCCGGCACCTTTTGTTATTACCGTTCATCGCTCCGAGGGCGTCCATCTTTATGAGTTTTTCTGAACCATATAGTCCAAAATCGACAGCCATTCTTTCCCTGCCACGAGAATGTGATCCTTAAAATCAACATCCAGACTGAAACAAAGACTTTTCAGATCCTTGGTACACTGAATGTCATCTTTTGACGGAATCAGCTTTCCGTTTGGATGATTGTGGGCTATGTAGATGGCGGCGGCATTATAGGAGGAAACATACTCGAAAATTTTGCGGAAATTCAGCGGTGTGTAGTTCACGACTCCTTCAAACAGAATTCTGGCGTCAAGGAAGGCATCGTTATTGTCCATCAGCAGAACCATAACGCACTCCCGCTTCTGTATCCCGAGCTTTTCAACAAAATATTCCCCCGCATCCGCAACCGAATCAATTCTTTTGCTGTGCTTCTTCTTTCCCTCCGCACAGCGGAGAGCGCACTCATGAATCAGCTTCAACTGAGTTGCACTGCAAATTCCAATACCCTCAACCTTGGTCAGCTCCTGAAGATCGGCTTCAAAAACATTCTTAAAAGAGCCGAACTTTTCAATCAGGCGATGGGCAATATCGTTGGTATTGATTCTGGGGCGTGAAAAGAAGAGAATCATCTCCAGAATCTCATGATCGTGAAACAGTGTCGGAGAGGTAGTCCTGAATTTTTCCAACATCCGTTCCCTATGATGCTCGTGAACATTGACAGTGCGCCTCTGTCTGTTCTTTGTAGGTTGTGTTTTCACCATAATCATCTCTTTTTTTAAATTTCCGCAATATTTCGATTCATTTACATTATTATAGCATTAATTCCGAATAATGTCAAGAGCATTGGGGTGTTAAGTTCAAAAACCTTTCAGAATTTCCGGATCACATTCGCCATTCCTCACCTGAGTAACGGCTTCGCCATCCCGTCAAAATACCCAACGGAGATGATCAAAAAATCCAGATCATTTGTCAAATTTTCACTTTTCAATTGCCTGTCTGCATGATAGAATAGAATCAGACTCCGAATGGAGATCAATTTCGGGAAAGGACATGATCTGTAATGAAGAAAAATTTCATAAGAATGCTGTCGCTTCTTCTCACGCTGTGTCTGGGCATCGCCTACCTGCCCTCCATAGCATCAGTGGCGGCACAAAACGGGGAGGACTATGAGACAGTGGAAGTCTGGAAACGAACCGACATCATCCTGAAAAGCAAAAAAGAATACGATAATCCCTACAAAGATGTGGATATTGACGCCGTTTTCACCCACGAAGACGGAACGACCATCCATCTCTACGGCTTCTGGAACGGAGCGGACGAATGGCGAGTCCGTTTTTCACCTACCAAGGTCGGTCTGTGGTCCTACGAAATCACCTGCTCGGACACCGACAACAAGGGACTCCATCAGCAAAAAGGCAAGATTCTCGCCGTTGAAAACAGCGGTAACACCGATCTTGATAAGCACGGTTTTGTCCGTATCTCGGACAACGGCAGATATTTCGTCTACGATGACGGCACCCCCTTCTACTGGCTGGGCGACACCAACTGGCAGGCTCCCAACTATGTATCCATTACCCAGTGCAACTACCCGGGATGCGCCTGCGGCAATCAATTTCTCCATGAACTGAATGACCGCCTTGCAAAGGGATTTACGGTCTATCAGACCTATTTTGACAGCGGTGAATCGGATGGCGGCGGACAGCTGGCAACGACCTCCGAGCCCAGCATGTGGCTTGACAAGTATGACTCTGTCAACCCCGAAACCTTCTCGAAAAAATTCGATGTGATGTTCGACACCCTCGCAGACTGCGGCATGGTCATCGCCCTCGGTTTCGGTGTTCATTCCAATACCACCGAGAGCATGGGAAAGGAAAACCTTGACCGCATCTCCCGCTATCTCACCGCAAGATATGCTTCCTATCCTGTGGTCTGGATCACGGCGCAGGAGATCACCGGAAACCCTCAGTACTCCCTCTGGCTGTCCTCTGCCAAGATCGTGGATGAGGGCGACGGTTACAACCATCCCCAAGGCGCGCATATGTTCCCTATGGATGTGAACAACAGCTATGTGTCCAACCTGGACAAACAGAGCTGGCATGAATTCTATGCGCTCCAGAACGGTCACGGCCCCACAATTCCCACCAAAGCCCTCTATGAAGGCTACTGGAACAATACCGGATCGGGAAAAGTAAAGCCCTTCATCGAAACCGAGGCAAACTACGAGGACATTTCCTGCGGCAGCTTCAACGGCTACGACGCCTCCCGAATTGCGGCGTGGAAGGCCAATCTGTCGGGCAGTTACGGCTTTACCTACGGCGTTACCGGCATATGGGCGAACAACTACTCAACGGCGGGCAATACCGGATGGCTGGGCAGTTTCAGCTACGAGCCGTGGTACATGGGACTGGACAAGCCCGGCTCCTATGAAATGACCTATCTGGCAAGTTTCTTCAAATATGTGGATTTCAGCAGTCTGATTCCCCGATTCAACGATGAGACCTATTCCAATCTGACCGACGAAACCAAGGTGGTAGCCTCCTCCGAGGACGGCAGAACCTATGTGGCTTACTTCTACAATTCCGGCCGCCTGACCGGCGAACTCCGTGGACTGAAGGACAATGAAACCTACTCCGCTAAATGGTACAACCCCTTAACCGGCAAATTCGTGGAGATTTCCGATGAAATCACCGTCAAGGGCGGTGTTTACACCATTCCCGAAAAGCCCACCTCCGGCGACTGGGCGCTGTTGGTCACCAGCCGCACCGATCTCGGTGAGTACTCCACCGAAAATGCCTACACCGACGCTCTGATCGACAACAGAACCAACTTTGCCTCCGAAAGCACCGCCACCGTCAGCACCGACAACGGTGAAAAATGGTCGGCAGCATCCGCCATCGACGGCGATCTGTCCACCTATTGGTGCGCATCTGACGGAAAAATGCCCCAGTGGTTCATTCTGGACATGAAAGAGGCAAGAAAATTTGCCGAGATTGATCTGATTCTCTATCCCGGCAATGAGTACGACACCGAATACGCTTCCTTTACCGTGGAAGGCTCTATGGACGGCGTTACCTACACTGCCCTGTACACGGCAGACAAGGCGGTTCCGACTCCCTATCGGGGCAAGGATCTGTTCCGCATCACACAGGACGGCGAATACCGCTATCTGAAGGTCACCTTCACCGAAATCAAAACCAACTGGGCAACTCTTTGCGAAATTGCCGTATACGATGCACCCTCCGAGGAAAATGCCGACGATATGGCAGATGTCAACATCCTCAGCGGAGCCGTTGCCACGGCAAGCAGCTTCAGTGCGGCTGACAGTGCGCCCGGAAAGGCCATCGACGGAAGCGGAAGCAGCTGGTGGTGCGCATCCAGCGGAAATATGCCCCAGTGGATCGCCTTCGATCTGAAAGAGGCACGCCCCTTCAACCGATTCTCCTTCGTGATGTACGGCGGTACGACAAGCGTCAGCTACCGCATTGAAGGCTCCATGGATCAGGAAAACTGGACAACGATCCATGAAGGCGTAAAAGAGGAGCCGGTATCTGTCGGTAACTCTGTCCAGATTGCCGGTGAAACCGACGAGATCTGCTCCTACCGTTATCTTCGCATTACCTTTACCGAAGTAGTCGGCAACTGGGCAACCATTGTGGAAGCCGACTTCCATCTCACCAAAGACGGCGATCCTCTGCCCGATTATGATGGTGTTCGACAGACGCCCGGCGTAATCAGCACAGGCAGTTATATCTACTCCGCCAAGGGACAGGTCAGAGACACGGCAGGCGCCCTCTTTGATGCCGATCTGTCCACCGAGTGGGTTCCTTACGCTCCCATCGGCAGTCAGACCATCCTCATGGATCTGCGGGAGACGAAAGAGCTTTACGGAATTCACATCGTCCTCGGCAAGAACGCGTCTCTCCCCGAATACCGCATCGAGGCCTCGGTCAACGGTACCGATTGGGTCATTCTTGCAGACGCAACGCTGAGAAATGCCCAAACCTATTTTGTCGAAGACAGAACCGTGGTTTCCGAAGCCCTTTCGGGCAGTTACCGCTATGTCAAGCTGTTATGGCTGAATGGCGACAGCAATTCTGCGGTGAAAACCATCAGTGAAATCGAGCTTTTCGCCGAAGGTGAAACTCCTGCCGCTTCTCAGGCGCCCGACATCTCCTCCCTGCTTGATCTTTACAACACCGTACGGCAAATCGGCAATCAAAACAAGGACTACACTGCGACCTCCTTCCGGAATCTGTCGCTTTCGATTGTCAATACTGCGGGACTGCTCACTCATTGGCAAGCCCTGACTGAGGGAGAAGTTGCATCTGCCGAATCGACACTTCGTGCGGCATATGACGGACTGGAAAAGACCGAATCGAAGTCCGACACGCCCGATACGCCCGATACGCCCGACGAACCCGAAATACCGGACACGCCCGACGATGCTCCTCAAACCGGCATTCCTTCCTATCTGTATCTGATCGTCACTCTGATGGGGCTGTGTGCAGTTACCGCACTGACCTTCCTCTTCGGATACCGCAGGCATAAAAAGACCTATCAGCCCAAAGACGGCGACTAACTCAAAAAGACGGGGGACTTTCACATAAAGTCCCCCGTCTTCTTTTTTTATTTGTTTTTGATCGCTTTATTCAGAATAAAGCGCAAATTCGGAAAACTGCACCTTTCCGGAAGATGCCAGATCAATTTCCAGTTTGAAATAGAGATATGCTTCAGATGAATCCATTGTGTATTCGTAGGTTTCGTAATCCTTCGACTCCATTTCCGGATTTACAACCTCAACAATCACCGTCCAGTTTTCGCCGTCCGCAGAACCGTAAATGATCCAGCCCTCCGGGAGACGGTCGGTATAGGTGCTGTTGTCGTTTGCCGTCGATAAGGTATATCGGGTCGGCGCAACTGCCGCATCCGCAACGAATACCAGCGGAGACAGGGCATCTTTTGAGGTGTTGATATAGAATTTCGTGGTCAAATCTTTGTCTATGATCTTTTCATATCCTTCATCCTGACCCGATTTGGGGCCGCTGACGGGCGTCAGGTGAACAGATCCGTCATCGTATTCCTGTCCAAGCACCGAAATCCGATCCAGCTTTGTCGAGGGCAGGCAGTCAAAGAAAACGATCTTCACATATTTTGCAGAAACAGCCTGCTCAAGGGTCCATGTGTAGCAGGTAGACGGTTCGGTCTGACCGAGAATACTGGGACCGACCTTTTCCCATGTTGTTTTGTCGCCCGATACAAAACATTCCGCACCGACCGGGCAGTTTGTATCTGCGGTCAGGAAGGAAACGGAAGTGACCGAAAAGGGCTCGCCCAAATCGGAGGTAATCTCCCAATATACATGGCTTTTTGATCTTCTGGCAATCAAAGTCGCATATTTACCGTCTTCCTTCAGGGCGCTGACCGAACTGCTGAGTCCGGACGACAGAGTGGCATCTGCTATCAGATCCGATACACCGTCCGAAGGAGCGGGCAATGCGGTCGAGGATGTGAGTGCCGCGGGAATGTCAATGGATGCGCTTTCATCAGGGTCGCTGCTGCGGTTGGCATACAGACTGCATTCAATATAGACGCCGTAGTGGTCGGATATGGGCTGATTATACCATGTTTTTCCATTGTAATCGAAGGTGAAGGTATCATCCACAACGGTATAGTAGCTGACATCCGCCGATCCCTTGGACAGGAAAATATAGTCGATCGGTGAGGTGTCGGTATCCACATTGGGCTTGTCGCTTTGAGAAGCGTGACCGCTTTCCCATTCCGTCGGATTCTGGAATCCGCTCCATGTGGAGCCGTCCACGCCGACGGATGCGGCAATGGCATGGCTGTCATCCATAAAAGAGGTGGTGAAATTGTAGGTGACGGGGCGGTAATCGGGATTGGTCAAGTCAAAGGAAACGGCATTGAAGTCACCGGAAAGCACGATTCCGATATCGCCGTATTGCTTCAGCACATCATTGATGTAGGATTGAATCACACGGATACTGTTGTGCTGTGCTTCCTCGGAAACATGGTCCAGGTGGGTCGCAAAATGAGCATAAATCTGTCCCGATTCTTTTTCCTTCAGAACGACATAGGAACAAACCCGCTTGCAGGCAGAGTTCCAGTCGGTCGATCCGGCAACATCGGGCGTAGTGGAAAGCCAGAAGGTATTTCCTTCAACAAGTTCAAAACGGGTTGCGTTGTAGAAAACGGGGGTATGCTCGTTGCCGGTACCGGTGAGCGACGGTGAATCCTGTCCGCTGTCCCGTCCCAGACCCACATATTCATATCCCAGATTGCCCATCTCAACACGGAGATAGTTCATCCAATCGTCCGTTGCTTCGCAGAAGCCGATGGAATCGGGCATATACTTTTCGATAACGGTCATCAGGTGAGCGCCCCGGATGCCGGTTGCCATCAAAGGGTGCGAGGTTGTATCGTACCGAAGATTGAAGGACAGACATTTCAGAGATAGTCCTGCTGTTTCGGGCGATTCGGAAGAACCGTCTGAGTCGGGAGACGATGATGGGGGGGCTACCGTTGTGCCTATGCTTGTGCTTGTGTTGGTGTTGGTGATTTCAGTTGTCCGGTCATTCTGTCCGTTTTGGTTCTGGCAACCGACAAAGGGCAACAGAACCGCAAGGACCAAGAGGACAGATAATAGTTTTTTCATGACAATACCTCTTTCCGACTATAAAATCATGCAGACTTTGCATGACATGCAAATTTGTTTTATTTTACCATATCTTTCCTCGTTTGTCAAGAAAGAAAACAGACTTTTTCTCAGATTACTGCAAAAAAAGATATTTTTTAGACGGTCGCCCATCCGATTGAAGCTTCACGGTGAGAAGGATTGCTCAAAGCGTCGGATCGGTTTGTTCGCCGTGCATCAATTCGCGGGGAGGACAGCCCTTCCTTTTCCGGAAAAGACGGCTGAAATAGGCCGAATCCTCATACCCCACCATCCACGCCACCTCGGAAACCGTATATCTGCGGCTGCGCAGGAGCTTCACCGCCTCCTCTATCCGCAGATCGGTCAGATATTCATGGGGGGATTTCCCCGATTTTTCTTTGAATTTTTTCCGGAAACTGCTGTATGAATAGCCGAACAGCTGTGAAAGCCGTTCAAAATCAATCGGCTCGCTGTAATGGTCGAGAAGATAGGCCGTTATGGCAGAATAATGCTCCATATCCCGTCTCACGGGTTCCGCCGTTCCATGCCGCATCCGATCAAGCAGCGTCAGCTTCAGAAGCGAAAGCATGGCGCATTTCATATCAATTTCCCATGCAAAGGGCTTTTCCCGCTGAATCAGAATCATGGAATCCAGCAGATCGGTATAACTTTCGGGATCACCGACCGTCATTTTACCGGGGAATACCACACACTCCGGCGAATAATTGGGACGGCGTTTGAGATATTCGTTCATCGGCACGCTTTCCAGATTGCGGTTGCAGTTCGAAATATAGACCTCTTCCGGAGAGAAATCGTTCTCCCGCCCCAGATTGACGAAATCAAAATGTACCGAATAATAGGTACAGCTTACCCCTTCCGGAATTCTGACGGTATGATACAGCATGGGCGGTACCGTGTGAATCTCATTTTCCGAGAGGACCACCGTTCCCGTCTCGGTTACGATCTCCATCCTGCCCTTTATTACAAACAGGAATTCGTAATCGTAAATCATGCGCCACGGAACCTGATGGGTCGAGCTTCTGGCATCCGTACAGCTATGAACATAGCGCACATAAGGAGACAGCTCCGAAAGATCAATCCGATTCGTCTTTTCCTCCATTTTCGACTTCCTCTTTTCCACAGCATCCGTCCGATTTTTGACGGTTAGCAGTATTATAAATCATTTTTCGTCTTTTGTCAATCGGAATATAGAAAGGATGATGAAAAAGTACGACTTTTTCCTCCCGAAACAGGAAAATCAATGGGATAAAATCACAAAAAATCTGCTCTTGCTTTCACGATCTTCGACACAATCCACAAATCCTACCAAATCACTGGGATTTGTAAAATTTCACTTGACAGAATCGTTTTTTTGTGCTATAATGCTTTGCAAAAGGTCAAAGGAACTTTATTATCCGAAAATCAAGCGATTGAAAGGATCTGTTAAAATGAAAAACGAAAGATTTGAACTGAACAAAAATCTGGCTCAGATGCTCAAGGGCGGCGTAATTATGGATGTTACCACCCCCGAACAGGCGAAAATTGCCGAGGCGGCAGGTGCCTGTGCCGTTATGGCTCTGGAGCGCATTCCCGCCGACATCCGTGCCGCAGGCGGCGTCTCCCGTATGAGCGACCCCAAAATGATCAAGGGCATTCAGAATGCCGTATCCATTCCCGTCATGGCAAAATGCCGTATCGGTCACTTTGCCGAAGCGCAGATTCTTCAGGCAATCGAAATCGACTACATCGACGAGAGCGAGGTTCTCTCCCCTGCCGATGACAAGTATCACATTGACAAGACTGCATTCGATGTTCCCTTCGTCTGCGGCGCAAAGGATCTGGGCGAAGCCCTTCGCCGCATCAACGAGGGTGCATCCATGATCCGTACCAAGGGCGAACCCGGCACCGGCGATGTGGTTCAGGCCGTCCGTCATATGCGTATGATGCAGTCGGAGATCCGCCGCATCGGCTCTATGTCCGAGGATGAACTTTACGATGCCGCAAAGGTTCTTCAGGTTCCCTACGATCTGGTTCTCTATGTCCACGATCACAAGAAGCTCCCCGTCGTCAACTTCGCCGCAGGCGGCGTTGCAACCCCCGCAGATGCCGCTCTGATGATGCAGCTGGGCGCTGAAGGCGTCTTTGTCGGATCGGGCATCTTCAAGTCGGGCAATCCCGCAAAGCGTGCCGCCGCTATCGTCAAGGCCGTCACCAACTACAACGACCCCAAGATTCTGGCAGAACTGTCCGAGGATCTGGGCGAGGCCATGGTCGGCATCAACGAGCAGGAAATTCAGCTTCTCATGGCGGAAAGAGGAAAATAAGTGCAGACCACCGGCAAAAAGCCCTGCATTGCGGTCCTTGCATTGCAGGGGGCATTCATCGAGCATGAGCAGATGCTGGAAAAGCTGGGAGCCGAATCCTTTGAAATCCGTCAGCTTCCCGATCTGGACCGTCCCTTTGACGGACTGATTATCCCCGGCGGGGAAAGCACCGTTCAGGGCAAGCTCCTTCGGGATCTCGGACTGTTTGATCCCATTAAATCCAAAATCGAAGGCGGACTGCCCGTCTTCGGTACCTGCGCAGGTCTGCTCCTGCTGGCAAAGAAAATCGAGAACGACGACCGCTCCCATCTGGCTACTATGGACATTGTCGCCCTGCGCAACGCCTACGGCAGACAGCTGGGCAGTTTCGACACCGTCGCTTCTTTTGAGGGCATCGGAGATATTCCCATGACCTTCATCCGGGCGCCCTACATCGGGTCGGTATCGGGCGACACTAAAGTGCTTGCCACGGTGGACGGCAAAATCGTCGCCGCAAGGGAGCACAGTCAGCTTGTAACCGCCTTCCATCCCGAACTGACGGGAGATTTATCGGTTCATCGCTATTTTCTCGACATGGTCAGGGGTTAATTCCGGAAAACCCGGAAAGCGTGATATCTATGGCAACAGTGGATCAGGCGCTGGAAAGACTGCAAAAATCGGCCTTTCGGGCAAAATTCCGACTAACCGAAAAGGACAAAAACTACATCCGTGAGAAGGGGATCGAAGTCATTCGTGCCCATGCGGCAGATTTTGTAAAAAGCCGTCTGGCTCCCGCCGACATCCCAAACGACGGCAGGCAGACTCCCATGAGCGGTCATCCCGTCTTTGTCGCCCAACATGCCACCGCATGCTGCTGCCGAGGATGCCTGAACAAATGGTATCATGTCCCGATGGGATGCGAACTCACCGAAACTCAGCAGGAAAAAATCGTGAATCTGATCATGGCGTGGATCGAACGGCAGACAGACAGCGATTCTTACCGCGCCCCGAATTAAATCGAATATCCTGTATTTCCGACCGAAGAAGAGATCTCTCCTTCGGTCGGTATTTTTTTCATTAACCATGCGCTATCACCGTCTTTTTCCCGATTTGCAGAAACATTATAAAAATTTGCTTGACAAAAAGGTAATTCTATGGTATACTTATTTTACAAATAAAACAATTGAAATTACGGAGGATACTCAAATGAAAAAGATCGCCACCTGCATCATTTGCTTTTTTATGCTTTCCTGTCTGCTGATCGGTTGTTTGAAAGTCGATGTCAGAACGGCAGAAGAACAGCAGTTTTCCAAAGAAGGAATGACCATCACTCTGACAAAAGCATTCACTGAGACCGAAGAGGACGGTTGCACGGCCTGCTACGATTCGGTTCAGGTCAGCGTTTTTGTGATCAAAGATCTTTTTTCCGTAACAGAAGGTTTATGCTATCTGACACTCAATGAATATGTGGAACTCGTCCGCGAGGAAAACAGCGACAAATCACCCGAAGAAATCCAAACATCAGACGGGCTGACCTATTTCGAGTACAGCTTCCACGACGATGAATCCAATGAAGATGCCAGATATTTGACCGTTTTTTACAAGTCCTCCGACGCATTCTGGATGGTTCAGTTTGCAACCTATGATAATATTTATGAGGAATTCAAACCCGATCTGATTAAATGGGCCAATACCGTGACCTTTGACAACACCTGATACGGGCAGACAATCTTCAGCGGGACTGACGCAAATGTAAATTTGCATCAGTCCCGCTGTGTTTTTCCATTTTTTAAACCGAACGCCCCAGTGCTTTCTGCTTCTCGCTCTGGAGTTTATACAGTTCGAAGTACCTGCCCTTTTGCTCCAGCAGTTCGGCATGGGTACCCTGTTCCACAATCCGACCGTGAGACAGTACAATGATATTGTCGGCACTCCGAATGGTGGAAAGCCTGTGCGCAACCACCAACATGGTTCCGATGTTCATCATCTTCTCAAGGGAGTCCTGAATCAGGACCTCGGTCTCGGTGTCGATATTGGCGGTTGCCTCATCCAGAATCATGACCTCGGGGCGGTGAACGATGGTGCGGGCAAAGGAGAGAAGCTGTCTTTGACCTGCGGAGAAGTTATTGCCCCGCTCCCGAACCTCCTCGTCCAGCCCGTTCTTCAGCTTATCAATAAAGTGATCGGCATTGACATACCGACAGGCTTCCATCACCTCTTCATCGGTCACGCCCTCCTTGCGGAGAAGAATATTGGATCGGATGGTCCCCGAAAACAGGAAGACATCCTGGAGCATCTGCCCGAAATGAGAGCGCAGAGAGGAGATTTTGATCTTTCGGATGTCAATCCCGTCAATCAGAATCTCGCCCTTCTGAATGTCGTAATCCCGACAGATCAGCGAAAGAATGGTGGTCTTGCCCGATCCGGTGGAACCTACAAAGGCGACCGTTTGTCCCGCCTTCACCGTAAAGGATACATCCCTCAGAACCCATTCATCGGGAACATACGAGAACCAGACATGGCGGAATTCGATATTGCCCTCGATTTTCTCCGGCGTCAGAGCGTCCTCGCTGTCCACCACCTGAGGGTTCATATCCAGAACGGTGAAAATCTTCTCGGCAGACGCAAATGCGGATTGGAGCCAGTTGAACTGCTCTGCAAGACTCTGAATGGGGTTGAAGAATTTGGAGATATACATATAGAAGGACACGAGAGTACCGCTTCCAATGCTCTGCCCAAGCAGGTTCAGATTCTCGATATAGCCCTTTGCGCCCAGATAGAGCAGGCAGAGAACGGAGGAAATATACAGCATATAGATCAGGGGACGGAAGATTCCGAAAACGAAAATCTCCTCTCTCTTTGCCCGATAAAGACGCTGATTCTT
>JBJDZJ010000109.1:0-49965 GCA_051867915.1 Eubacteriales bacterium | reverse complement strand
AACAGTTCTTTTTCAAGCGGATCTTGGGAATCTCCCTCCCATTCAAGCGGCGGCATCTCCGGCGTTTCAATGGTGCAGACGCGGTCCAGACCAAGTGCAAGGATGAGATCATTTACAAGATGCTTGGTGTGCAGGATCGCACCGCTGTTGTTCATATGGAAGTTGCTGTCGTAAAACCAGGCGGCATCCATGAGAGATTGCTCGGGACTGCTGATAACCGGAAAATCCAGCACGCTCTGAAGATAGGTGAAATAATGATAGATGTCTTCACTGCTGCAGTTCTCATCAAGTGCCAGACGGTTCATGGGTGAAAAACTGAAAAACACCGATGCCCCCTGTTTTTTGGCATATTCCGCATAGTCATTGAGACAGCGGACAAAATCCGGTGAGAGGATATCAGGGTCAAAGGAAATCCGGTTGTTGGCGTCAAATCCCCCGAACATCGTGTTGGATTCCCGGTCATATGCTATATCGCCGTATTCGTTGAACGCCTCTTTGGTATACACGCCCGATACGGCAGGCTTCTTCCCCTGTGAATGATATTTATATTTTTCGGAGGCAAAGAACAGTAAGTTCCCCGCCATTGCAGGAAGATTCTCTTTATCAATGTATTTCAGATACTCAAAATTCCCGTCAAGGGCCTTCCATGCCGAATCGGCGTTGAAATAGGTTGAAAGGGTTTGAGCGTCCTGCTCGGGGGCGATCACAATCACATCCCCCTCATGGATGCCGGCTTTGGACAGGTCAAGCATGAATTTGGTGCCGAGCGATGCATACAGTCCAAAATTGACAACCGGCATCCCCAGCTGTTCCTCCATCAGATCGGACCGAATCCCGAAAGCCACACTGCTTCCGCCTATGACGATGATTTTCGGCTGATTTATACTCTCCAGTCTTTCCATCTTGCATTGCATTTCGCCGAGAAAAGTCTCGTCAAACTGTGGAGAACTGCCCAGCGCAAATCCCGCCACAGTCAGGGGCAGAATGAGGGCAATGCACAAAAGAAAGACGATAAGCAATACTGTTTTCTTCATTTGATTCTCCGATCCCTTCAGAATTGGAAATAGATAAAACTGCCGGTTTGGTTATTGGAAAGGAGCATAAGCCAGGCAAGGGCAACCGCCAGCACCAGGAAAACAAAGGTCAGTTTTGAGGACATGGACGATCGTTTGACCTGTGAGCCGTCCGGACTTCCTTCAAAAGCAGGATAACGGTTGTCCGGAAGGAGATTGTGGATATAAACAAGGATTACCACAGAAAGGACGATTCTTGCAAGGGTAAAGACATCCAATCCCAGCGCCGCAAAGGTATCAGACACGAAGGAAATGCCAAAGGTCCAGTCGGTAAACAGTTTTTTCAGAAGCAGGACAAGATCGCTTATACTGTTTGCCCTGAAAAACATCCATGCAAAGGTGACAAGCAGATAGGTTCGGATTCTTCTGAACAGCACCCATCCCGGGGTGTTTTCGTCGATGCCGAGCTTAACATACATCTTATGGAACCGGGGAATGAGGAGGTCCTCAACCACACGGTAAAGACCGTGAAGCGCACCCCAAAGGATAAAGGTCATTGCCGCACCGTGCCACACGCCGCTGATGAGAAAGACGGTAAACACATTCACGAGCTTCCGTACAGTTCCCTTCCGATTGCCGCCCAGCGGAATATATATGTAGTCCTTCAGCCAGGAAGAGAGGCTGATGTGCCATCTGGACCAGAATTCCTTAACCGATTGGGAAAGATACGGACGATCAAAGTTTTTCATCAGGCGGATACCCATCATCCGTGCGCATCCGATGGCGATGTCCGTATATCCGGAAAAGTCTCCGTAAATCTGAACGGAAAACAGCAGTGTTGCGATCAGAACCGAAAGTCCGTTTGCACCTTGAGGAGAATGATAGACCGAATCCACAATTGCCGACACGCCGTCTGCTATGATGATCTTCTTGAAGAAGCCGACCGCCATCAGCCTGAGTCCTGCTCTGATATTCTCAGAATCCAGCTTATGTCTTTGTCGGAGCTGGGGAAGAAGATTCTCCGGTCGTTCGATGGGTCCTGCCACAAGCTGCGGGAAAAAGGATACGAACAGGGCGTAATATCCGAAATTCTTCTCCGATTTTGCGGTTCCTCTGTAAACATCAATCACATAGGAAAGGGTTTGAAAGGTGTAAAAGGAAATTCCCACCGGAAGCACAATGTTTATTGCCGTCCAGGAGACCTTTGCGCCGAAAAGCGATGCAACAGACAGAACGGTCTCAGCCGTAAAATTGAAATACTTGAAGAAGAACAGCACGGCAAGACTGACCGAAATGGCTGATACCAGACAGAATTTGGAAAAGACCTTCTTTTCGCGGTATTTGTCGATCAGGATGCCTGCGACATAGGATGTTGCCGTTGTTCCCAGAATAAGAACCACCAGCTCCGGATTCCAGCTCATATAGAAATAATAGCTGGAAACAAGCAGAAGGGCCGGGCGCAGTTTATAGGGCAACACATAGTATAATATCAGAACGACCGGGAAGAAGATCAGGAAAGAAAGGGAGTTAAAATTCATTTTCTGTCCTCTCTTCCGCCGTCATACCGGATGATTCCCGAAAGAGCAAAGGCAAGGGAGATCAGGATCAGTTCGTCATATCCTGCGCCGCCGAGCGCCCCGGCAGTCATGACAAGTATAACTGCAAGGCAGGAAACTATCGGAATGATTTTATTCTTTTTCCCATGTGACCACAGCCACAAAAACGCCGCACACAGCAGGACTGCGACATAGAAAGGATCGGACAGGATAACACTGTTACTCATATGGCCTCCCAATCAGACGAAGCATTCCATAATTCTTTTTCACCCAGAAGTCCGTCCTTCCTCATCTGTTCCTTTAACATCCGGATTACTTTATCGGTATGTTCTTCTGCCCCTTTGGTTATAAGATGAAATTCGGTATCATGAAAATAACTGCCGTCATAGAAGAAATCTTCGGGGCGTCCTATAACGGTATAGCCGATGGATTCAAAACGGTCGATATATCCCTGTCTGGTTTCGGGATTTCCGGAGTCTTCTTCTATATAGTTTTCGTCAAGCGGAGGGTATGTCAGGTATACTTTGACCCCCTTCTTTTCAATTGCCGAATAAAGTGTGCGCAACCTTGATATACCGGTGTCGGATAAAAGCGAAGCTGTTATTTTGCAAGAGCCGTCCGGTGCCCAATCTTCGCTGTGGATCACCGGTCTGTCGGAGCATTTATACCCCAGCAGATCCATGGATGAGCAATAATCGTCATAGGTACAGGTGTATTGAGCGTTGTCCTTATCTTTGGTGAAAGTACAAAAACTGGAAAGGGATTTCGGAACGGTTCTGATGTCAACATACGAAAAAAGATCAAGGTTGCAGTCAATGACCTGCCAGGCGGAAGAACCCATTGTAATATTATTCATCAGGTGATAATTGCTTATATATTCCGGGGCATGGATGAAAATATCTCCCTCGTCAAGCAGGGCGGTTATGATCTCCATTTGGAATATTGCATTTCTCGGCGCAGTCCACCCGAGGTTGATTACATCATATTCCGTTCCGTAAAAGGATTCACTAGCCCGGTATGCGTCAATTCCGTACAGTACGGAAGAACCGGCAAAAAAGACAATGCTCTTCTTCTCCGAAAGGATGAGCGAGTCATATGCCTCAACCTTTCCGTTTGTTGTGATATAAACGGGGGCTTTATACTGATTGATGAAGATTGTTGAAAAATTGTCGCATGACGCAAACGAATCATCATTGATGGATGTGACGGTATCAAAAAAGTGCAGGGTGGTCAAGGCACAGGAGGTAAAGGCCTTGGAATCCACAATTTTCACGGAATCGGGAAGGATGACCTTTTCACAATTCAGATTCCGGAAAGCACCCTCGCATATGCGGGTCACAGGATATCCGCCCAGAGTACCGGGCAGGGACAGGATCTGCTCATCTGCACGGTATCCGGTAATGTGCGCTTCGTTTTCGGTGACGGTATATGTGAAGTTTGATTCCTCACTCCACTTGACCCAGCTTGCATAAAGCACCAGTGCGCCGTTTTTGTTAAGCGTACAACGGCTTCCGAGACTGACATGAGTCCCGCTTCCGTCGGCAGCGGTATTCCAGCCGATCAGCGTGTAGCCCTCACGGACAAGGGTTTGATTGCCGTTTATGACATTGACTCTCTGATGGTGGGTTGTGTCCGGGAACACCGTCAGAGCGCAAGCCGTTTCAGCTCCGATATAGGTTCCGCCGTTAAAGCAGTATATGATGCTGTTTGCATACGCAGGATCGTATACGGCTGCCTGAATATCGGAAATGTCGAACCAGGATTTTGCAGGGGAGGTGGAAGGATTGTCCGGTGTGGTCTGTATCCCGTCCGATGCGGTATAATAGACCTCGATCATGGTAGGGTAACGAATACTCATGAATTCATACACCCCGTCGCCCAGCGATTGATAATTGCTGTAAGAAAAGCCGATGATCTGATAGCCGTCCAAAGCCTTTATCGTAAATCTGGCATTCTCACCGGTCATAATGACCTGAGGAAGAGTTTCAACCGTAAATCCGAGCCCGGGCTGGATTCCCACCGTTATCAGTCCTTTTTGGGACGAAAGCTCTGATGAGTCTGTCGGATTTTCCGATGAAAGTTGTCCGCAGGAAGAAAGCACCGTTGATACAACGAAAATCATAAGAAAAATCCATATTCGAAAATGTTTGGGTTTCATTTGCGATTTCCTTTCATATTTGACATCCGATTCAGACTGCCGTTTCCCCGGTAACAAGTCGGCTGATCTGATTTTTTACTTCACTTATGCAGATTGAATCTGTTATATTTCAAAAGATTCACACAATGCTATTCATCCTATATTGTTTTATGGTACCACAAAATATAGCAAATTGCAATAGCGGCTTAAAATCGTTAACAGAAAAGTAACGAAGGAGGAAGATGACACAAAAGCCGTCGACAAGCACGCATATTTCATTTTGAGAAGACGAAAAAAATCCGGTTTTTGCCGAAATGATTTCGGGAAAAACCGGACTGTTCTCATGTAAGCTCAACTTGGATTCTTTTCGATAATATGCAGATTTTCGGGGGTGATCCCTGCCTGCTCATAGACGATCTCCACCACCTGCGCCGTCTGACTGTCGGTCAGACCGTCGGTGCAGATAATGATGTTGGCCGACTCACCGTCCAGAACGGCGACACATTCGGAGAATCCCTTGGATTTTATCAGGGCCTCGATGTTGGCTTCCTGCTCGATCAGACTTGACAGCTTTGCAATGGATGCAAAGGCGTTTTCCTTTGCCTCTTCGGTAGCGTCGGCAGAAGATGTGATCTGATACAGAACCTCCAGCGCCTCGTCTCTTGCCCGTGTTCTGTCAATCTGTGCCATGGCAAAATAGCTGTCGGTACTGTCTACGCTGTCGGCAGGATCTTCATCGGTTGTACTCTGATTGCCGCCTGTTGAAGTTGCACCCACGCTGCTGTTGGCAGGATCGTAATCGCCGCCCGTATCCGCCTTGGAGAAAAGCGCCCAATTGAGCCATACCGCTCCTCCGATCAGGAGAAGGGAGCAGATTACAATCAGATTCCGCTTTCCGTTCTTCTTAAAGGACTTCACGAACCCCGAGAATCCCTTCTGATAGACATCCAGAGCCTTGGTTTTGCTCTCGGTTTTGATAATTTTCATCTGGTTTGCCTCCCGATTTTCAATGTAGTTCATATGTATGCGCTCCCTTTCCCGATTATGACTTTCCCGGATGAATCCCGCCCATCTCTCAGGAAATTCCTCCCACATAGATCCGGGCGGTAGACAGATTCAGCAGTGCGGACAAAAAGGCGATGATCTCCTTTTGGATTTCAACCTTTTCCCCGCCCTTGCATACCACCGCCACGCCCCTGACCGTGGGGGCGATCCGTGCGGTCTCCAGACCGGTCTGATTTCCGCTCTGATCCCGCACCAGAAGATAATCCCCCGCATCTTTGGCTAGCTGTTCTTCATAGCTCCGATCCAGAACCACCATCACCGACACCGAGGAAACGCCCTCCATGCGGGACAGCATCTCTTCCAGCCGATCTTCCAGCTCCTCTTCATACTTTTCGAAAGAGAACTCCTCGCCGCCCGCCGTGACAATTCCGCCGCTGTCGCTTGCCTTTCCGCCCTCCGACAGAACAATCAGCAAAATCCCGGCAGCCAGCGCCAGAGCAATGAATCCGATTCCCTTGATCCCCATCAGCTTGCGAATAAAATCATGCACCTGCGATCACACTCACACTCTCACAATCGTATCTTTCTTCAATATCCTTTCGGATCGCCTCTGTGTCCGCATCCGCATCGGCCTTCACCGACACCCAAAGGGTGGCAGGTTTCAGATTGGACGGGTCGGATGCGTCGATTGTCGCCTCAATCCCCCCGATCTGATCGGAAGTAAGTCCGTACCGTTCGATCAGCATGGCTTCAATATCGCTTTCGATTTCCCTTGAAACAAGGGAAAGAAGATAGTCCTGCGGACCTGCTTCAGAAAGCTGAAGCTGCGTCGGATCGACGGAAAAATCCTCATTCTCAAGTTCCTCCATAATCGAGCGCACGGGAGCTACCAGAACGCATAGCAGGATCAGCGCCGACAGATACCGGGTGTATTTTTCGTATTTGGTATGGACCAGCTGTCCCTGCACCGCCGCAGTCAGTGCGACAATCAGCACGCAGGTCAGCGCCGAGCGGACATACGCCATCAATTTTTCATTCCTCCCGATTTATCCGAGCGCCGCCGTTGATTTGACAAACACCGACAGACAGAAAATAAACAGCAAATCAAACAGGGCAAGCATCGCCATCAGATAGCCCATCATAGCGGCCGTATCGGCAAGCATGGGCGACAGACGCTCGTTGCCCACCGCCTCAGCCACCGATCCCGCAAGGTTCAATGCAAAGCGCATGAGGAGCAGGGTGACAAGCGGGGTCAGGGACAGCAGCAGAATGACCAGCACGCCCACCGTCCCAACCGTCCCCTTGACTGCGGAGAGTCCCGTTGACAGTGTTCTCAGACTCTCCGCCACCATCCCGCCGATAATCGGAACATTTCCCGCCGCGGCCTTCATCGCCCGCATGGACAGACTGTCCGATGCCGCCGCCAGCGTCGTCTGGAAGGACAGGATCACCGACAGAACGGTCATGCACAGGGTCAAAAGCCCGGTGGTCAGATTCCGCAGGGATTTGGCGAAGGGACGAAGGTTCACATTTCCCGTCAAAGCGGTAATCAGGGAGGCGGAGAAGCTGAGTTCCAGTATGGGAAGAAGCAGATAATAGGACAGCTTCTCGGTCAGGGTCAGAAGCAGAGCCAGCCAGCCCATCTGCACCCCGGAGGCAATGGCATTGCCTCCCGCAAGATAGAGTGCCGACAGGACGGTACCCATGGAGGTCATAAAGGCATTGATCTCGTCAAGGCAGTTTTGAACATCCGAAAGCAGTCCGAACAGGGTTCTATAAAGCAGAAGACCGATGCACAGTGAGGAAATCCAGCAAAAGATCGCACTGCCGCCCGAAGTCAGGGTACTTCCGATTCTCTCCGCCAGGGTGGACAGGAGAACCAGCGCCAGAAGCAGGCAGAAAAAGGTCAGCGCCTGACCTGCTCCGTTTCGGATCAGCTTTCCGATCCAATTCAGAAGATCGCTTCCGTCCACCGCCGTGGCAATGGAGGCGGGATCGGTATCATCGGGAAGCAGATCCCGAACACCGTCGGGGACGCTTGCCCAAAAATCGGATTCCGCCTGCCCGACGGCATCCTGAATATCGGAATCCTCGGAAGGGGATTCCGATTCGGAAGTTTCTGTGCCGTTTTCTGCTCCGAAGACCCATTGCGGGATCGAAAGCCCCGACAGGCAGACAAGCAGCATCAGGGCAAGCAAGAACGACAATCGGACCGATCTTTTCATGATGTCAGCGGGGTCAGCGCCAGAGTCAGCAGATCCTCCAGGATGGGAAGAGACAGGCAGAGGATTTCGCATTTTGCCACCAGTTCCACTGCTCCTGCCACACTTCCCTCTCCCGCATCCCGACAGATTTCCGATGCCAAAGAGGCGACCACCGAAATTCCCGTAGCCTTCAGCAGTGTGTCGAGATAGGGCAGGTATTCCTGCGACCAGAGAGAGGTCAGCCATTCCAACAGACTCCGAAGCAGTCCGTATGCCACGGTCAGCAGGCAGAGGGTCAGGCAAAGCGATATGGGCAGGCTGATCTCTGCCCGGAATCCTCGGATCAGCAGAATCAGCAGGACTGCGCCGATGGCCAGCGCACAGACGGTCAGGGTCTTCACAGGCCGAACAGCGTCCGTATGGTCTGGAGCAGATCGGAAATCTGCTCGATCATCATCAGCATGATGACGATTACCCCCGCAATAGATACCATCATCGCCTGCTCATCCCTTCCCGTTTTGCTGAGTATCTGATAGGACACGCTGACCAGGAGTCCTATCCCCACGACCCTTATGACAAGTCCTGTATCCAAGACGACCGTTCCCTTCTGTATCAAAATAGCAGGATCACCGCCATGATCCCAAACAGCATTCCCATAGAGGAATACACCTTGTTTTTGGCAGGATATTCCTCACAAAGACGCTTCTGATTTGCCTCCAACAGCTCCAACAGGTAGTCGCTGGCGGAAATCTGTTCCCCGAGAGGGGTCTTCCCGATTTTGCGGGCATATTCGCGGAGTGCGCTTTCGCAGTTTTCATCCAGATCGAAGCAATCCACCCGATCAAGGGCTTCCGAAAGTCCCTCACGGCAAAGGATGTCGATAAAACCCGCCCTTTTCAGTTCCTGATTTTCAAAGGTTTCGTAAATTTCCTTTGGTGTGGATTTGAAATAGCCGATTTTCTGTCGGATATGTCGAATCAGGAAAATCAGACCGTCGTTGTTTTTCAGCTTTATCCTCGCCGACCTTGACAATGCAAAGCCGAAGACGGTGCTGGAAAGAAACACCAGCAGAATTCCGATATAACGCAGAATCATCCCCACATTCTCCCTTCTTATATATGAAAAACATCAGTCGGGCAGTTCCTGACGGTTGCAGAAGCTGAAGGTCATCCTTCCGGAGGCGAAATTCCTGTGTACACCCACATAGCAGTCAAACATTCCCGCCTCATGCAGAAGAGCGATGCCGCTTCGTCTGAGCAGTCCGCCGACGCTGTCGGCATGGGCGGTGGCAAGGATGGGAACCCCCGCATTCTGAACGGAAAGCAGCGACCATGCCTCTTCCTCACTGCCGATCTCGTCGCACAGGATATACTGCGGCGCCATGGTTCGGGTGGCAATTTCAATGGCCTTCGCCTTTGGATAGCCCAGGAAAACATCCAGATGATCCACCCGCTCCATCCGTTCGGTATACAATTCCTGCCGCTCGTCGATCAGGCAGACCCGCTGTCTGCCCTCTTCGGCAATGCGGATGGCAAGATCCCGAAGCAGAGTGGTCTTCCCTACTCCGGGCGGCGAATAGATCAAAACCCCCAGCCTGAAATCGGATGCCCGGATGCGTTCGTAGATTTTCCCGCTGACATGATAGATCGCCGCAGGCAGTCGGATATTCAGGGAGGTGATCTCGTCCAGATAGGATATTTTTCCGTCCTCCAGAATCGCTCTGCCGCAGACCCCCACCCGCACTCCGTCGGGAAGGGCCAGATAGCCCTCCTTCATGGTGTCCATATAGGTATGGATCGACTGCTCGCAGAGAGAAGACACGGTCTGCTCCATGACCTCCGGAGTGACGGTATATACCGAGGTCACATTCTCCCCGCCCGCATATACCGAAAGATGCCGACCCCTGCATATGCGAACATCGGTCAGATCGGGGTAGCGTTCCGCCAGCTCCGACAGGGCGGACGCCAGTTCCCCCGGAAGGCGAGTCAGCAGATCATTCAGTTCGTCGGTCATAGTCTCACCTCGATGTCAGTATATGGACAGACCCTTTTCGGTAGAACCGGGAAATAAAAAATCGGGACTCTTCAAAAGTCCCGACAGAAAAACAGATCAAAGAAAACCCAACCAAGTGTCCGTATTTGAACCGGATTTTGGTTGGGTTTTTCGATTTCTTTGCTTATATGCGTATCCCAATGACGAATTTTCATACAGATCCGGTGGGGGTGTACCATCGCATCGTCTCAGTTGAAAACTGTCATCGGTCTGATTTCTTTTCTCCCACTGCCAAGGCGGGAAGTTCTTTGGCTTCGCATGGGTACATCAAATTGCCGCCCTGTTCGCCTGTTTTTTCGCTTTGAGTCGGGAAAACAAAATGCGAATGCCTACTCCCGCCGCCTGACATGCAAGAAAAGCCGTTGCGTGAAGCACGATATAGGAGAATTCATCAAATCCTGCACCAATCCCCGCACACCGGATTCCCACATCAAGCACAAACTGGATCGGGATGGAAATAAGCCACCACTTGATGTTGTTAACGGCTATCATCCCCATAAAGAGCGGGACTGCTATACACACCAAAATTGTGCAACCGACCGCAATTTCATCAGAGGGAATGATTTCAGCTATTGCAAACAAGACTATTACAAAAATATAGCCTATATTAGCGAAAAACAGCGCATGTAAAAGTGTTAAAATCGAAAGTCGCAAAATGTTTTTCACAATGAACACCTCCCAAAGGACTGTATCCCGATACACGAATAAATTGAGGCTTTGAACTGTTCGGATACTATGTCAGGATAGAAATTAACCCACCAAGGAGAGGATATCCGATTACAACCAGGGACAGTAGTCCCCACAACACGCCTGTTGGGATGTGTTTTTTCTTGCAGGTGTTAAATTGTTCTTCCGACTGATGTTCTGACAGCTCATTCAATTTACTTTGCCTATTGTACAGGACTGCCCCTGCAAATTGAATTAGAAATGCCACCAACATATATATAAGACTATAGTGCCAAAGCTTGTAGTTAAACAATGTAATTATTACATACAGGCTGAATTGGAACGGTACACTGTATACTAAATATTTTATATCTTGCACTATTCTTGCAGATAGAACAAGAAGAATGATAAGTGCAAATATAATCGGCAAATAAAGAGCTATAATGCATGTGAAAATCGAATTTCCGGTTAACTTCATCAAAAACTCAATGGGAAAAAGATGAAAAGTGATATCAATGTAAAGAAATACATTGCCCAAATCATCAGGATAACTAGCCCGACGATGTTGTTTTTGAGTATCTTCTTCACTCGAATTCACCTCCGTTTGTATTTTGTAGGAAACCTCTAAAATTTATTTCCCGGCATTCAATTTTGCGATTCTACATCAAAATATGAAATATGAGCGGCGAATCGCATTACTGCTGAGATTTCATGAATTCTTTTCCCACATAGGTGCCGGCGTATCCGACCTCGTCCTTTTCGTAAAAAATCCCTCAAATTCGTTGCTGTCGTAGCCATTGGCGAGAGTGAGCGCACAGTCCAAGATCAGCTTGCTGTCTGCGTCGACCCAGACTTGATCCTTGTAGCCGATTGGAGATTTTTGATAGGTTACCTTATTCAAAATCTGATGATGCTATTGGGGCGGAAAGAAGCGTACCGATCAAGCGTACGGCTATCCTTTACTTTACCACAAACGCCAGAGGCAGGCGCCAGGACTCGTTGGCATAATAGAAGGTGACCGAGGTCATCAGGTACTCGCCGTCATAATACATACAGGAGGAAGATCCGCCGTCCAGATTGGCGGCATTGACGGCGCCGTACTGCTGCATGATGTTGATCAGATCCAGTGCAGACGCTCCGAGATGTCCGGATACGCCCCGCCCGTCGGTTACCAGCAGAAGAAGTGCGCCGTCGGCTCTCTGACCGATGGCGGTACGGGGATTCAGACCGCTTCCGGCTCCCCGAAGTTCTCTTGCTTCGCCGTTGATCATCAGAGAGACAAAATGATTGTTGGCGTCCGAGCTTTCTTCCTGGAAGGTCACGGCATCCCGGATCTTCTTTTCGGCGACCAGCGTCTCCACATCGGATTCCGTCATGCCGTCCAGATCAATGATCTGAAGGATATGATCCTCGGTCAGTCCGATGAGATACAGACCGTTATAGCTCTGAGGCTTATTGAGCTGGATCTCGCCGTTGCAGACCACAACGCCCAAGGGTCTGCCGCCGGTGTTTCCGGAGGACACATACAGTCCGCCGTTGATTCCCGCAATGGCTCCCGCATCTTTCACCAGCGTCTCCAGCGTTACGCCTTTATCCCGCCAGGGATAGATGGTGGCAAGTGAAACCCGGGAGGGATCCTTCACGATCATCAGGGTCGCAAAGAAGGTCGGACCCGGAATGGAGATGATCTCGATATCCTTCTCCTCCTCGGAAGGAAGGACGCCGGGCGCTCCGGAGGTTTCGACCCCAACGGCCGAATTCTGGGATCCGCCGATGACGATCAGCGAGGTGTCAACCTCCTCATAATCCATACTGACCATGGAATTGGAGTCCACCAACGCCTGTATTTCATCCGTGGACAGATACCAGGACGCCAGAAATTTGAGCTGTCCCGTCTCCAGAATCGTGGTAACAAACATCTGCTTTGCCGCAGGAGAGGTGTCGCCGCAGATCATGCCGATCGCCATATACAAAGTGCCGGCAATCACGAGCAGCGTAATCAGCAGTACGGACAGTGCAGTCACAACCACGGTAAGGACGGTTCTCAGAATCTTTTTTCGGGGATTCGGATTATTTTGCTGATTCTTCTCGGGCATTTTATGCGTCCTCCTCATTCAGAATATCACGGAAAGCGATGGCATACCATTGGGGATTGTCCTGTCCGTCGTCGGTCTGATCCACACGGACAAAGCAAACCGTCATATTCAAGGTCTCGGTATGCTTCTTGCCGGTTTTTGTCAGGGTCATATTTTGGGTCAGGGTCACATCGCACAAGAAGCAATTGTCCCCGAAGGCTTGGAAGTTGGTGAAGCTCTCATCGGTGAAAGTGGGCTTTCTCAGGGTATGATCGCTGATCATGGTAATATCCACGCCGGTTGCCCAATTATAGGCGTATTGGTACAGATCGGAATCCTTAATCAGATATGCCGCCACGGTATCAAAACCGTTTTTGGCACCCGACAGATCCTTTGTCAAAAACAGCGCCCATGTTTCGGCAAACTTCTGAACATCAATCTGCTCCGAAATCTCTTCGGGTATGGGGTTTGGCTCGGATTTGGAACGGGAGACTGTAATGCTTCCGATTTCAGCATCAAAGGGGATCTCGTCTCCGTTCGGCGCAATCACCCGGATGTCCTCTCCCGCATTATCCACCATCAGGCAGTCAAAGGTATAGGTCACCATTCCCGGAGCGTCGGCAAAGGCACCGTCGGAAAAGTATTTTTCGTAACAGCTTTTGAAATAGCTGTACTCGTCAAACAGGGTCACGGGAAGCCCCTCACGGGAGAGGGTCACATTGCCCACCTTGACGGTATGGTCGGTGGGGACGGTCGCCGTAAAGGTGCGGAGCTTCAGATCGGTGTCTTCGGTCAGAACGACCGAATGGCCGAAGGAATCCTCCACAGTCAGTTCAAGAGGCTGAAGAGAGCGGAAGGAATACTGTCTGATCCCCTCTCTGCTTCCCGCCTCACCCAAACTGACGGTACCGTTCACCTTCAAAGTCATGGTCTCCGGAAGTTCCACATCGCAGGCATAGACGGTCGGTTCCTCCCCACCCTTGGGGGATACCTGATTGCCGAAGGAATCGGAAACGGTCAGATTGATTTCGGACAGCGACTGAACATCGTATGCCACCCGCCCCTGTGAAACGGGGGTACCCTCCACCGTCAGATTGCCCACCCGGACGGTAAGTCCTTCTGCCAGCTCCAGACTGGCGGAATAGATCACCGGCTCAACCGAGGCCACCTTCCAGTCGCAATAATTGAACACGATCAGTTTGGTTCGCTCATTGGAGCCTTCAAGGGTCAGCGTTGCCAGACGGCGATCGTCGCACATAAGATAATAGCTTCGGCTTGTCCGATCCACCGACCCGGTAGTGGGCTGATAGGTCAGATCCCCCTCGGATAGAATGGCTATGTATTCGGAAAACAGCGGGGAGTCGGGATCGAAGCATTCACGCAGTCCGTCGGGCAGGGTCAGAAGACGATCCAGATCTCCCGATTTTGACGCCGCTTTCAACTGCTCTATCTGCGCCTCAACAACGGTTTCGGGTTGGGACTGCTCATATTCGACCAACAGTCCCTTTACTTTGATCAAAACCAGGGAGGACAGTACCAGAAGAAGGACGGTATATGCGCATACCGACAGAATCAGGATCAGGCGTGTTTTTTTCTTCATTGTTTGTAATTCCTTTCCATGAAACGGTTGGAGAGCTTTGCGCTCAGACAGCCTTCGTCCGGCGCATATTCCAATGCCGCAGGTTATGCGTACTGCTATACAGTAAAGACGGGTGAAAAATCAAATCTGTGACAGTTTACGAAAAAATAATTGATTCTTATCGGAATTGATGTATGAACCGGTTCGAAGCCGCTTATACGGTCGGGCGCTCGGTTGAAGTTTCCGCAGTCGTCCCGATACAGCCGGTGAGAGGCAGAGCGGACAGCATAAAAGCGATGGTCTTTTTCAAGAAGTTTCACCGATCTTTCCGAAAAGTGAACAGGGAAAACGCCGTTTGCGGCAGTTGTGGGGCGGTGGTATCGTCCGGAACTATATTATTCTATCTGTTTTCATTATATCACAAAGCCGAAAATAGTCAAGTCTTTTTTGAAGGGATTCCATATTTTTATGTTAAAGGTCCCTTCATTCCGTAAAAATTTGGAAGAAATGTCATAAAAAGCAAAAACTGTCCGAATCCGTCATAAGCGGATTCGGACAGTGAAAAATATGTACAAATGTCAGGATGGATTTTTATTTTGCCTTGCTGACCAGATTGAAGGTATCTCTTGCAATCATCAGTTCTTCGTCGGTTGCGATTACCAGCATCCGGACCTTGGCATCGGGGGTAGAGATGTCTCCCTCTCCGCCGTGTACGGCAGCGGCATTCTTTTCCTCGTCGATGGATACACCCAGGAACGCCAGCTTTTCGGCAACACGGCTACGGTAGTGAGGATTGTTCTCACCGATACCGCCGGCAAAGGCGATGACATCCACGCCGCCCATGGCTGCCGCATAGCCGCCTATGTACTTGGTCAACTGATGGCAGAGCATATTCTCAACCAGAACCGCTTTGGGATTGCCCTCCTTGGCGTTCTGCTCAATCCAACGGTTATCCGAAGTCACGCCGGTGATGCCGAGAATACCCGACTTCTTGTTCATAACCGTATCCATCTGGTCGGAGGTGAGGTTTTCCCACTTCATAATCAGCGGAATAATGGCAGGGTCGATGGAGCCGCAGCGGGTACCCATGATGATGCCCTCCAGAGGCGTAACACCCATGGTGGTATCCATACACTTGCCGCCCTTGACTGCGGAAATGGAGGAACCGTTGCCCAGATGGCAGGTGACGATGTTCAGCTCTTCGGGCTTCTTACCCAGCATCTCGGCGGCCTTCATGCTGACATAGCGATGAGAGGTTCCGTGGAAGCCGTAACGGCGGATGCCGTACTTCTCGTAATACTCATAGGGAAGAGCGTACATATAGGCATAATCGGGCATGGTCTGATGGAAAGCGGTATCAAATACGGCGACCTGAGGAACCTGCTCGCCCATGATCTCTGCGCAGGCACGGATGCCGGTCAGATTGTGAGGCAGATGCAGGGGGCCCAGAGGGATACATTCGGTGATCGCCTGAACGACCTTGCCGTCCAGTCCGTCGATGATGACCGACTCCTTGAACTTCTCTGCACCGTGAAGAACGCGGTGTCCCACCGCATCAATCTCGCTCATGGAGGAGATCACGCCGATTTCGGGATCGGTCAGCTTTTCCACGATCAGGCGGATTGCCGCCGCATGATCGGAGAAGGGGCGGGTTTCGGTATGAGCGGGATGACCGGGAACGGTATGCTTGAAATTGGGTTTGCCCACCTTTGCAAGTCCTTCTGCATCCATTCCGATGCAGTCCGCCATGCCCTTTGCCATTACGGATTCGTTCGTCATGTCAAACAGCTGATACTTCAGAGAAGAACTGCCGGCATTGATGACCAGTATTTTCATAAACAAATGCTCCTTATTCTGTAATCATTTTACAGATTATTCTAACATATATTTTCAAGAATTTCAAGGGTTTTCTCAGAATTCCTTTAATTTTTTTGCAAATCTTTGTCGAAAGGGATTTCTTTGATCCATCCCTTCCCCTTCATTTTCCTTGCCAGATAGACCACCGGAGTGTCCAGAAGAGAGGTGAATATGAAAATCACATAGCTGGACAGCATGATCGAAACAAGGGTTTTCAGATCGTAGGTTCCGAAGAAGGCAAAGAGGGTGAACAGCAGGGTATTGACGATCTGGGAGATCAGGGTGGAGCCGTTGTTTCTCAGCCACAGAAATCCGCGGCTGTCTCCGGTCTTTTTGGTAGTCAGCTTCCACCATGCGTGGTACAGCCAGACATCGAATCGCTGGGAGATGGCGTACACCGCAAGGCTTGCCAGCATCATCCGGGGCGTATTGGCGAACACCCCTTTGATATAGGGCATGACGAAATCGGATTCCGAGGGGATGTAAAGGAACCAGTAGCTAGTGGAAAGGATGGTGAAAACCGAGGTGAATACCCCGATCCAGACGGCACGGCCGGCGCATTTTTTGCCCTCGTTCTCACTCAGAATATCGGTAATCAGGAAGGTGGCGGCGAAAAAGACATTTCCCAGCGTCTGCTCCATACCGAAAGCCCGGATCAGAATCAGGCATTCGATATTGGCAAGGACGGTGGACAGAACGGTCATCATATACAGCCCTGCCCTGCCGAACAGGCGGTAGGCGACAAGAACCCCTCCGTAGATGAGAAACAGGGAGCCGATCAGCAGAAGTTCATTCATTTTTATTTTTTCCTTTCATCATTCAGAACTGTTTTGGGGGATTATTCACGGTTTTTGCCCGAAAATCAGGCATCCGGACTGCCGACGCCGAAATCGGTGTTCTCCATCAGAATATCCACACGGGGATTATCCTTATAGACCGGACCGACCTCCCGGACAAAGGCTTCAATCACTGCGGGATCGGGCTTTACCGGGGTGGTATTTTTCACCATGATATTGACGCACACCCGCTCAAAGAAGGCAAGGCCTGTCTCAATATCCTGCTTCATGGACTTCGCCGTCTGACCGGTAAGACCGAACAGCAGACAGCATTCGTTGAAGTTTTCGGCGATTTCTTGGGGGTCCCGCCGGTCGATTCCCTTTTTCAGAACGCCCTCACGGAAGTCGTAATCGAAGGTTTCCACACCGATTTTGATCTTGAGTTCGGTTCCCGCCTCGGCAAATCGGCGGCGCAGGTCGGGGATTTTTTCTCTGTACAGATAGTGGCACTCGGTATGCAGAACGGCAATCTGCTTCTCTTTGCACAAATCGACGATCCGACCGACGGTAGTCTCTCCAAGCTCGGGCAGGGAGCCGGAGTTGATGACCTCCAATCGGCGGTACAGACCCGTCACTTGGGCAAGCACCCCGGCGTTGATGCGGTCGTTTTCCGCCATATCGGGAGAGCAGTCCAGATGATAGTCGCAGAAGGTGCATTTCTTCCAGACGCATCCCCTGCCCCTCAGCAGAACGATCTCCCGAGGATTTTTCTCGGTTATGATGCTGTATCGAACCATTTTGAGCCTCCTTCGGGCAATAAAAAAAGTGCCTCTACGGCACTGAAAATTTCCGGAGAATCGGCATTCTCCGGGGTCCCGTAGTTTTGTTTTAGGACAGGATGGTCACGAACTGTCCGTATTCGGTTGACGAAGGCAGTATAGCACAGAGAATGGAATTTGTCAAGAGGGAGACGGCGGATTTTGAAAAAAGATCGGGAAAATTCGGCTTCGTATGCTTTGACCGACCCGAAGAATCCTCCCTCCGACGGTGCCTCCGGGGGCGTCGGAGGGATATTAAGATCTGTTCTACTTCGGCATCCGACTCTCACTGCAGGTCAGATAGAGAATCTGCCGATCCTCTGCCAGTTTGGTCAGCAACGACAGGGTGGATTTCATCCGTCCGTCATCCAGATTGACAAAGGGATCGTCGAGAATCAGGAAATCCGCTTTCCCTTCAAAAAGGGCGTCGGACAGGGCAAGACGGGCGCAGAGGGCTACCAGATCCTGTCTGCCCCGGCTGAGGGTGGCGGCAGGACGCTGTTTTCCCGCCTCCTCGGACAGCACCGTCAGGGCTCCGTCCATACGGTAGCGGTCGGTTTCGCCGGTATTTTCAAGAAGAATGGCAGTATAATCCGAAAATCTCTTCTGAACATCGGTCAGATAGCGATCGGACAGATTCTGACTGGCACGATTCAGCAGTTCCTCAGCCCGAAGAATGGCATCCCGTGCTGCAAGCGATTTTGTATGCTCGTCCTTCAAATGATTCAGCCGTTCTTCAAGAGCGGGGAGCTGATCGGCAAGCCGGGTAAGTTGGCTATATTGGGCATCAAGACCGGAAGACCTTATAGTAAGCTCATCCCGACGGTTCTGAAGAATCTGCTCCTTTTGACGAAGCATTTCCACACTGTCCCCGGAGGCCTCGGGGAATTCCGGATCCAGGTCCGAATGGGATGCGGCGAAGATTTTCAGATCCCGTTCGGCGGCAGCAAGGGATGCCGAGCAAACCGTCAGATCGCTGAGGCGTTTTCTCAAAATGCCGATTGCCGCCGACGGTTCCGATGCGTCCACTGGGTATTTCGCCAGTCTTTCATGCAGCATCTCGGACAACTCGGACAATTCCGAATCGGCTTTTTTCTGCTCATCAAGATATTCCTCCCGCATTCCAACCAGATCGGGATAGCGGCGAACCCTATCCGATAGGGTTCGGATGTCCGGACAGCGGTAATAATCCAGAAATTCCCGAAGATCGGCAGACAAAGCGTCCATTTCATCGGTATATTCCTTCAGTTTCTTCATCTGAGAGCGGTAGACTCCCGCTTTCATTTTCAGTTCAATCAGTGCGGACAGGGGGTCCTTATCGTCAAGTCCGTATCGGGCAAGGAAGTCGGCAGGCGTCTCATCCTGCTCCCGGGACGGGTGAGATTTCGGCTTTTTCAGGCGTGCGTACAGTCCAAACAGGACGCATCCTGCCCCTGCCAGCAGGGGAAGCAAACCCACAAGTCCCCACATCACAAGGGCGGCGACGCCGAAAATCAGGAGCAAAATTCCTGCCGCCGAAACAACCGCCGGCAAAAAGCCTCCCTGCTTTCGGGCGGACGGCGCCGTCTGATCGGATCTTGCCCGATCAATCATTGCTTCCAACTGCTCATCGTCGGGGATTCCTTTATAAAATAGCGCAGACTGACTGCGGAAATCGGGGGATCCGATCAGTTCCTCCCGACCGTGCTGCAAGAGGGTAAGCCGCCCTTCCTTTTCGGTATAGTCCTCCATTGCCTCGCTGTCGGGCAGTCCGGAAGAAAAACATTCCGACAAATCGGCATATTCTTTCTCACAGGCAAAGGGGCGGTTGGCGATTCTCGCCCGATTGACCGCCTGCTCCTGCCGCCCGGACAACTCGGTCAGCTGATCCAGCTCCCGTTCGGTCGGAACAGTACCGCCGAAAGCGGCTTCCTTTTCCAGTCGCTCCTTCCGAAGGCGTTCTGCATTGGCGGAAAGCTCCCGATAGTGCGCCCGAAGGGCATTCTCCGCCTCCGATCGGGCGGCACGGTCGATGGACTCCTTCAGAGCCGCGAGTTCGTCGTTACAGGCGGCGATTTTCCGTTCGTTTTCCGCCGATTGACTTCGATTCTCTGCGATCTTATCCGACAGAGAACGAAGTTCCCGTACCTGCTCTTCCAGATTGATGATTTCCCTTCGCTGATCGGGAATTATTCCCCGATCCCCGGTTTTGGTCTGAAATTCCCGTCGCCATTCTTCCAGTTTTTTGATGGCGTCGTCCAGATTTTTGCTTTCGGAAGCATTTTCTCCAAACCTCTCAACAAGCAGTCCCGAATCGGAATCCGCCTGAGGGGACCAAAGCGAGCCGGTACAGAACACCGAGCGGATGAAGCATCTGGCGTTCAGTCCGAACAGGGCAAGTCCCACCGGATCGGAAAAATCCTCCGACCCTCGAAGATCGGGCAGTGAAAGAAGGCGGAAGGTATCCTCCGAGGCCTTCTTTCCGAAGGTTCGCTCGATCCGATAGGCTTTTCCGCTGTCGGTCTCAAACTCCAGCCAGCCCCCGAAGGGGGCAGAGGTCCAGGGCTTGAAGCGTTCCCGCTCCTTCGGTTCCCCTTTGAGTTTCTGGGTGCTGTCCAGTCCGTAGAACATCGCCTTATGGAAATAGGCCAGGGTGGATTTGCCCCATCCGTTCTCCATACAGAAAGCAGTCAGTGTGGGGCTGTATTCAAGGGTATAATCGGTCAGCTTACCGAATCCGCTGACATAGGCAGAAATCAGTTTCACAGCGGCATCGCCTCCCCTGAAAGTGCGGCAAGACCGAAGAGCAAAGTCAGTCGCTTTTCTTCATCCCTCATATCGGATGCCTGAACCAACCGCAAAAACTCCCCTCTCAGAGAGATTTCGCCTGCCAGTTCCTCTTCGGACAGTGTTAACGCTGTCTCATCCTTCAGCCGCAGATCAAAATAGTCCGCAAGGCCGTCGGAAAGGCTGCGAAGATCGACGGTATCATCCTCCGACCGGCTTCCCACAAGGCTGATCCGTACGCAGTCGTCGGTGGGAATGTCGGACAAAGCCTCCCGAATCCGACAAAGGCAGGAATATGCGTCGGGCAGATCGGTTACATCCACCGTGACACGGTGATAGTGCCGATCCGAGGTGGGAAGAAACTCTTTTGTAATCCGACCGTCGGAGATCTCCAACAGGATCACACCCTTCTCTCCGCACTCGTCATAGCCCCTGCCGTTGGGACAGCCCGAATAGCAGGCCTGTCCCCGCTCATCCAGCGGGATCTCGCCATAGCTGTGGATATGCCCCAGCGCCAGATAGTTCAGATTCTTGCGGGCAAAGCGGTCGATGGGAAGGGCGCCGCCCGTTTTATGGGGGCAATCGGCGGCAAAATCGGAAAGATCGCCGTGAAGCATGGCAAGATTGATCTTTTGCGGGTCAAAGGGATCGGCATCTGCCAGCGCATAGGGATTCTCCGATCCGTACAGGATCACATCCCCGGACAGTCGGTAGGCGGTCAGGGTACCGTCAAAGAGATGGAGGTTTTCGGGGATGGTTCCGTCTGACGCAAAGGCGGTACTGTCGTGATTCCCCCGCAGGTAATAGAAATCGAGCCCCGGATGGGACCGTATCCGATCCAGAACATAGTCAGAGGCGCGCTTGGTAATGCGATTGGCATCAAACAGATCCCCGGCAATCAGAATCGCCTGAGCGTTCTGTTTCTCGGCAAGATCGACGATTCTTCCGAAGGTGGAAAGGATTTCGTCCCGTCTCTTGCCGGCCCGGTTGACATCGCCCATCGAGCATATGGGCGAATCCAGATGAAGATCGGCTGTATGTATCAGTTTCATGGGTATTCCTTTCGTATCATTTCAAAGTGAAGAAAATAGCCGGGCAAAGAACACCGGGCTGTCGCAAACACTTTTTGCGACAGCCCTTCGTCCAATGCATATCAGCCCACATCCAGCAGGACTTCGCCGGTATCGCGATCGGTGATTTTCAGAGTGAATCGGTCATAGGCACCCTGCGGGATTCCGGAAATCTGCTGACCGAAAATCGCATAGTTCGAGTCGGCAACATAAATATCTCCCGCCGCCGTCAGCGCCCGGAAAAGGCGATAGGTGGAATTTTGTCCGCCCAGGGTTCCGATCAGCTGATTGACCTGCTTTCCTTCCAGATAGAAGGTAATGCAGACATCGGCGCTGTTCACCGACTCCAGAAGCTCCGTATTGGCAAGGATAATAATCCGGAGATCGGTCAATGACGAATCCTGATCGTTCTTCTTTGTCTGATAATAGGGGGCAAACGCCGCATCTTCCTTTCCGGTAAGAAGGACGGTATTTTCCTCGCTTCCGTCAACCGTGACGGCAAATCCCTGCTCCTCAAAATAAAGCTCGGATTCGCTGCTGTCAAACTCCTCGCAACTCAGAACGATTCTCTGACCTTTGGTATAACTGACCGTAAAGGTATAGGAATTACTGCTGTTTCCGATGGCAGTCAGCGCAGACAGGTAAGGAATGTCGGCGTCGGTTATCAGCGTCAGGTTGCACAGGGTGCTGTAAGTTGCCGCAGAACTGCTCTCGTATCCGATGCAATCCCGCTCGGGTGTAAAGCTCAGACCAAAGGAATGTCCCGACAGGTCGACGGAGACGGTGATCTTCTGCCCGGCAGTCAGGGAAAGGCCGAACAGGGTCAATTGAAGTTTTGTCAGCCCGTCCGACGGGGTCAGGCTTGTCAGGGAGGGCGTCACCGCCTTGCCGTCCACCGTCACCGTCAGATCGGAATCGTCGGTCTTTTCTTCCGCCAGTACCGCGGTAAAGATCAGCTTTCCGTTCTCAAAGGCGATTTGTCCCAGCGAATCGGTCACATCCGAGCGGTAGGTATCGCCGCATTTGGAACAGGTATGCAGAGTATAACCGACATCGGTTGCCGTGGGATCCACAACGCTCACGGAGTATTCATGTTCACAGGGCTGGCTCCAAAGAGCGTACAGCACGAGATCGGACTCAAGCGTTACGGCGTCGCCCGGCTGATAGTCGGGGACGGTCGATTCGGGATCCGTTGCCCAGCCGAGGAAGATGCAGCCCGCCTTCGTCGGAATCTGATCCGTCAGGATCACGGTCTGATCGGTAGGGCTTTCCTGATAGAGAAGTCCGCCGCTTCCGCCGTTGCCATGATAGAGGATTGCATTCAGGGCACCGGACAGATAAGCGCAGATGGAGATGGCGCACCATCCGCCGTCCTCAAGGCGTCCCCAGGTATATCCGTCCGCCTTCACGGTCTCATAAACTGTGATAACCGTCCCTTCACTGAGATTGGTCAGTTTTTCGGAGGAAAGCCCGGGCGCACTGCGAACCCGAAGGAGGTCGGGAACCACATAGCTTTCACTGCGGACATCGCCCCAGACGGCATACAGAGTCACATCGGCATCTATGTTGATGGGATCGCCCGGGAAGTATTCAGGCTCCTGACCTTCCGGATCGGTTGTCCATCCCAAAAAGACCCGGGAACCGTTGGTGGGAAGGGCGTCGGACAGGCAGACGGTTTGTGAAAAGGGATTGGGTTGGGCGTCGATCTCTCCCTCTCCGCCGCGCAGGTCATAAAAGATATAATATAGCGAGCCCGAAACATAGTCGCACAGCGAAATGGCACACCATCCGCCGGTCTGAAGCCGTCCCCATGTGTAGCCGTCTGCCTCCGCCGTTTCGCAGACGATGATCTGTTCACCCTCATTGAGGCTGCCGAGAACAGAGGCGGACAGCCCGGGAGCACTGCGGACCCGAAGCTGATCGGGCGCGACATAAATTTCGGTGCGGTCCAGCTTATCGGGGTCGGGATCGACCTTTTCACCGTCAAGCACCCCTGCGCTGGCAGGATAAGCGTAATCGCCGTCATACTTTACCAGTATGTAGCGGGACACGCCGTAGTAGCTGGACTGGGCGTACAGATCCACCACGCCTCTGTTATCCATAACCATCAGTTTTCCGTCCTCAATACCGTCCACCGCCATCCAGTGGGTGGTAGAGCGGGTGGTATAGGACATGATGATGACATAATAATCGTTTGCCAAAAAGGATTCGATGCTTTCCACGGCTTCCTCTTCGGACATGGGATTGTCCAGGTCGCCGGAATTGTAAACCGAGGTCAACTCGGGGGCATAGGTGGAGAAATAGTCGGTCGCCAGAAGTCCGGTATACATGGAGTTTGTCCCGCGGAACAGATCCTTGGATTTCATTTCGGCAAGACAGATTCCCGGATTGAACTCGGCGGGATCCCGTTGCCCGGCATGTACCATCAGCTTTGCCACTGCCGTAACCAGACATCCGACGGATGCCATGGTTTTTGTGCCGATCTTCAGACTTCCCCACAGAGGATCACTCTGGCTCCAGCTTCGGTAATCGGTGGACCAAGTACTCTCGGTACCGCCGACCGCAAACAGCGGAAGGGAGCTGAGAGTCAACAAAACTGCCAGAATCAATGCCGACAATCTGGTTTTCACATTATTCATTCCAATCTCTCCAGACCTAACCAATTTGGATATAGTATACCTTTTTTTCGATGGCTTGTCAAGAGAAATTTCGGATTTTTTCTGTATTTTTCACAGTTTTATTCTGCTTTTTCTCCTAATATTTGCAATTTTTTGCTATTTTTACCCAATTTTGGTATAAATTACGGCAAAGAAAGAGGGCTGCCGCACGGCAGTGCGGCAGCCCGTTGGGGATGCAACCGAGGATTTCTATCAGTTCTTGCCGAAGAGCTTGATGTCGGCAAGCTGAACTTTGCTTCCGCCGGTGAAGGAGCAGATAACCAGCATATAGTACTGATAGGATGCAGGGCTGTCTACCGAGTAGGTAGAGGCGGAATAGTTGGCGCTGGACATGCCGCCGTCGGCTACGGCGTCGATCACCTTCCAGGTCTTGCCGTCGGTCGATCCGTAAAGAACCCAGCTCTTGGGATTTCTTTCGGGGAACTTCTCGGTGTCGTTGCCCGCAAACAACTGATATGCGGAAACCGTGATCGGCTCCTTGGTCTTCCATGCCACATAGGCAGGTGCGTCAGTCGTTACACACCACTTGGTGGCAGTATTGCCGTCCAGAATACACTGAGGAGCCTCGGATCCGTTGGCGCCCACCGTTCCCACTCCGGATTTGTCGATGATCTGACCGCTCAGATCGGTCAGTCCCGTCAGAACGCTTTCGGATACCGGCTTTTCCGCGGCAGTGGTTCCGCCTGCGGGATACCCGAGTGTCGGCACATCAAAGGTCATATCTGCGGTATAACGGTCCAGCTGTTCCGATACGATCTGTCCGTTCTTGACGGTGAAGCAGTAGGTATAGTCGCCGGCATAGTAGATTCTCGGATTGGTGGTGGCCTTCAGTGCCACATCCATCTTGGGCTGGTTGGTGGAGGAGGTTGCATTCTCCTTGGAGTTTGGAACCAGAATGACATTTGCCGCAATCATGGGATAGAGATTGGGAAGATTGTTGTAGTTGTGATGAGCAAGCTGAACAGCGTCCGACTGCAGGGTCGTCTTGGTGAACAGATTGCACATTGCATTCTCGGAAACGGTGGAAATATCGCCCAGCATGATGAAGGTCTTGCCGTCGATATTCAGCCGGATTACGGTAGAGGATGCGTTGAAATCGCTGATATTGGTGGTACCCTTGCTGTTGACGGCGTCCTCATGGGTGAAGAGAACCTCAAAACCGACGCCCTGAAGTTCGAAGGTCTGACCGGTATGGAGCTTGATGTCATTCACATTGGGATAGTACTTGTTGACGGTATCCTTCATCAGGAAGGTTCCGGCGTCATATCCGCTGCTCATGGTCTGGTAGGAGGGGATATTGAAGTAAAGGGTCTTCAGATCGTAAGAATCGTGGTACTTCTCAAGGAAGGCGTGCGTGAAGTAAACATGGTCGCCGTGGGCGTGGGAGAAGAACCATCCGGCAATGGTCACCTTCTGTCCGGCAGGAGTGTCGGTAATCTCGTGGAGGAAGCTGTCGAATGCCTCAATGGCAGCTTCGCTGCTCTGACGCTCGTGGCCGCCGTCCAGAATGAAGACGCTGTTGTCGGCGAGCTTGAGGACATAGCACATACCGCAGTCAATCTGCCAGTAATCGCCGCCCCAGGTCTGGCCTGTTGCCTTGGTATAGTCGATGGAGTACTGATAGAATTCGGTGGTGCCGGTTCCCGTCTTCTTGGTCGAAAGCTGGGACAGGGTTGTGGTAGAAGAGCGATCCCAGATAATACGGGTTTCCTTGGTTTTGGCGGTATAGTACAGGTAGATCAGATTACTGCCCTTGGTAACGGTGCAGAACAGATTATCCTCGATGGTATTCTCGGATTCCTTCTTATAGCCTGCCGCCGTCAGCTTTGCCACATACTGGTTGAAGGACTGGGCAGAGGTGGAGGAGATCAGAACCATCTGTCCCTCTGTTCCGGTAAGTCCTGTTTTGTCATTTTGCTTGCCGGGTCCGCAGTTGTAGACCGGGCTGACCGTTCCGTCGGGATAATCGGGCAGAGATGCAAAAGGAATCACTGCCGCCACCTTCTCGCCGAACAGGTCGGTATAGTTTACGGTACTGTTCAAAACGGTTTTACCTCCGGATGTAACTTGTACGGTCAGTTTGGTCCAGGATTCATATCCCAGTCCGCTGACAATCAGACTGTAAATCTTTCCTCCCGAAGTGGGAATATAGGGAATATCGTCGGCATGGATAAGGGAGTTGGATATCATGGTGCCGTCGGCGCCGAAGCTTTCCGTAACGGTCTTGCCGTTTCCGGTAAAGGTCAGCTTGACCTGTCCCGAGGTGACACTTGCCGTTGTGGAAAGAAGGATTCTGACATCGTGATCGGCGTCGTTCTCACGAAGGGTCAGATAGCCGGCGAGTCCGCTTCCGGCAGGCAGGATGTTATTCGTCTCGAAAACGAGAAGAGGTGCGCCGCCGCTCGGATTGGCCTTGTAGAGATCGGTTGCCGCCGTCAGCTTGGCAGTCAGGTCTGCCGCATCCTTGAAGGCGGTTCCCGCCGTACCTGCCGTGGCATTGCTGTTGAGTTTGGTCTCGTATTCCTCTCTGCCCGACTGATAGAAGTTCTTGAAGGTGCCGTTTGAAGGATTGCGGACGGTGCAGATTTCCGCCTCAAGGGGATTCTTCGTATAGCTGAAGCAATAGCGGACCGACATGGTATTGTCGCTTGACAGATTGGCATAGCCGAAGATGCCGAAATAGGTTCCGTATCCGGTGGTGGATACGGTATTTCCGTTATCCGAATAGGCGATGATTTCGCCGGTATTGTAGCAATACTCAATGGTGGTGCAGCGGGCATATCCGATGATGCCGGCAGCACGCTCACCCTTCAAATTGGTGACGGTAATGTTGCCCTTGTTTGCGCACTCGGTAATGTTTGCAACGGTAGTGGAGTTGACGGAGGTCTGTCCCACGATGCCGCCCACATTGTACTTACCGCCGTTGACCTTGATTTCGCCGGTATTGATGCACTTCTTCACCTCAGCGGTGGCGGTCACGCCGACCAGTCCGAGGATACCGCCGCAGGCACCGTTGGTGCCGTCGGTCAGATCGGTTCCGTCGCTTACCGTGGAATCGGTGACGGTCAGATCCATCTTTCCGCTGTGATCGCAGAGGCGGATGGTTCCGTCGATGTCGGCAGAGGAGCTGTTGTGAAGAACGGCTCCCACCAGTCCGCCGCACGCCATATTCTGCTTGGCGGTAGCGGTCAGATCAACCGAGGAATGGCAATTGTAGAGGGTTCCGCCGTTCTGCAGGGTTGCGGCGACGGTTCCGACATATCCGGTTCCCACGGAAGCCTTCAGACTGCCCTTGACGGTCAGATTCTGAACGGTTCCGGAAACCGAGCCGAAGAGGGAGACGGTCACACCCGTTTTGGAGGATGCGTCGGTATTGATGTTATAAGTAATGGTGTGTCCTGCGCCGTCCAAAGTTCCCGTAAAAGGATTGGAGATGGTTCCGATGGGCGTCCAATTGGCGTCAGTGATGGTAATATCCTTGGTCAGACAGGCATTGGCGGACAAATTGGTTGCCAGCTTTGCCAGATCCGATGCGGAGGAGATTTCCACAACCGCCGAGGAGGACGAGGAGGTCAGGAGAGTCGGGGTAACAGTGTCTGCCGATACGGCAAGCACGGTCGCAGGTACCGCTGTCACGATTGTAGCCAAAGTCAGCAGTAAAGCGAGAATTTTTTTCATGAATTCAACCGTTCCTTTCTGTTTTCCTCTGTTTTCATACAGAGGTATTTTTTTCTGCTTTGAATAGTATACCCAGTATACACTTTTTCTCTTTTTTTGTCAAGTCTTTTTTAAAAATTCATTAAATTTCAGATACTTTCGTTGATTTTTGAATATGACATTTTTCGCAGAATTCATCCGAAAACGCTTGACAAAAAGAAAAAAGTGGACTATGATATAGACAGGCAAATTCAACGGACTTCGAATTACAAACAAAGGACTGACAACAGTGATGAAAACGGTTTACTTATGCCCAAATACCGGAAAATCGGCGGCAGTGGAACTGGCAAACGAAATTGTTTCCCTGCTGGCGCACAGGGGATTGGAAGTTTACGGTTCCGACCGTCTTTGCAGTCTGATCGGGGATAAGGCTCTGATTCCGTCCGGTGGGCGCACCGACTTTGATCTTGCGCTGGTACTGGGCGGAGACGGAACCATCCTTCGGACTGCTCAGGAACTGGCAGGGTCGGGAACCCCCATTCTCGGCGTTAATCTGGGGCGGTTGGGCTATCTGACCGAAGCCGAGCCGAAAGAGCTTCGCGAGGTTTTGGATCGGGTTTTGACCGGCAATTATACCGTCGAACACCGTGCCGTTCTGAACGGCGTTCTGACAATAGAGGGAGAGAATCCCCAAAGTTTCTATGCCTTCAACGACTTTTCCCTGCATCGGGGCGATCTCGGAGGTACCCTGCCCGTCCGGACGCTGATCAACCGCACCTACATGGACATTTTTCTTGCCGACGGCGTCATTGCCTGTACGCCATCCGGCTCCACCGCCTACAATTTTTCGGCAGGCGGTCCCCTGGTCAATCCCCTTGCCAAAAACATGATCTTCACGCCCATCTGCGCTCACATGGCTTTTTCCCGTTCCATCGTTCTCATGGGCGAAGATCTGCTGACCTTTGAAATCGACCGTTCCTCCTGCTCCGGTACACCCATTTTTTCGGTGGACGGCGATCGGCACATGGCACTTGAAAAATCGGCAAGGCTTGACATTACCCTTTCCGACATCACCTTCCCCCTGATCCGTACCGGAAACCGCTCCTTCTACGATATTCTCCGGAAAAAGATGTTTGGCTGACCTTCCCGGGAACCGTCCGTTTCAATAAAAATATCCGCCCTTCCGACAGCGGCTCAAATGCCCGTCGGAAGGGCGGTATTCATCTGAAAAAAGCGGTCTGATCGGATGCCCGCCGAGCGCCGTCCGACTATTGCCGAAAAGCAAATGGGAAAACTATACGGGCATATCAAAGAAGTATCCCAGAGTAGGCACCAACCGGCCTTCGTCCAACAGTTCTTTGACTTTGTCTTTTGTCATCCAGTCGACCTGCGCTACTTCCTGTGTGGTAGCCTGCTCCAGTGCAACCGTGCCGTCGTACTCGAACAGCCACACATCCAGAATGTCAGCAAACTTCACACCGTTTACAACTCTGCCGACCACGGAAAAAACCGTTTTTCCCTTCTCCGGCGAAAGGGTCAGACCGACTTCCTCCTTGGTTTCTCTCAAGGCGCCGGTCAAACTGTCTTCGCCTTTGATGACCGAACCGCCGACACATTCCCACATCATAGGAAAGTCGGGGCGGTCGGCACTGCGCTGAGAGATCAGATATTCACCCTTGCTGTTGCGGATCCATACATGAACTACCATGTGATAGTAGCCGTCGGGAATTTTTTCACCGCGAATATGATCCCGACCGGTCAATTCCCGTTTTTCGTTATACAAATCCCAGATTTCCATTGATTCCCTCGCATAGAAAAGAAATCAGACACCAATCCAGATAAAATTGGTGTCCGATTTTCGCACGAAAGAGCGACTAAAAGTAGCATAAGTATGGGAAAAACATCCAAAAGTAGTGTGCCTGTGCAGTTAAACGGCAAGATTTTCCAGATGATTTCCAACCAAAGTCTGATCTGCTTCAAATTCAATAATATCAACGGTGAATTCCATAGAAAGGTCTCTAAGCTTTGATTCCGACATAATATACTCCTCATTTTTTCATATTATATCGCAAAATACACTTCTTTGCAAATAAGTGATAAGTGATGCCGCTACGCTGTGATAGGTGATGCGATGCGTTCTCACACGCGCCGAAGGCGTGCATCACAGGCAAAGCCGCATCACGCACGCAGTGCGCATCACTCAAAACAGTCTCTTTTGTCCGGTAGACAAAAGAGACTGTTTTGTTGGTGCCGGTGGCGGGGGTCGAACCCGCATGGTATTGCTACCACTGGATTTTGAGTCCAGCGCGTCTGCCAATTCCACCACACCGGCGTGTCTGGATTATTATAGCACACTCTTTTCAAAAAATCAAGACCTTTTTGAAAAAAATATGATGGGATGCTCCATTTTGCCGACCCGTCCCCAAAATCGGGAATCGGGTCAGCCGTCCCGACCGTCGGACGGGTTCTCGGGGTGCATCCCGATGTTTGCCAGAAAATCCGCCGCCCGACTCTCTCCGATCACGGTGATCCCGTTTTGCTCCAGCAGTTTTGCCGTCACACCGTGACCGTGGGTCAGTCTGCCCGAAAAACTGCCGTCGTAAATTTCACCGTTGCCGCAGGAGGGACTTCGCTCCTTGAGGATGGCATACCGACAGCCGTACCTCTTCGCAAGCTCCAGTGCGTATGCCGCACCCTTTCGGTAGGCATCGGTCACATCCTGACCCTGAATGTTCACCACCCGATCGCCCCGCCGCTCGGACGGGGGACGGGGCGTAGGAAGACCGCCCTCGGATTCGGGACAGATCGGAATCAGGCGGATGTCCTCCCGGCAGAAATCAAGGTCGGGCATTCGTTTGCTTTGTCCGTCATACCGGCACGCCATGCCCAGAAGGCAGGCACTGATTAGTATATTCATCTCTTCCCTGCCTCCCGTCACGGTATTTGCCCGCAGGTCAGCCCTCTGCCCGGGCTTTTTTATACTCGATAAAGTCCTCGTAGCTTCCCTTATAGTCGGTCATGCCGTCGGGACGGATCTCGATGATGCGGTTGGCAACCGTATTGACGATCTCGTAGTCATGAGAGCAGAACAGAATATTTCCCTTGAAGTCGGACAGACCGTTGTTGACCGCCGTGATGGACTCCAGATCCAGATGGTCGGTGGGCTGATCCACCACCAGCATATTGGAGCCGAAGAGCATCATACGGGAGAACATACAGCGAACCTTCTCACCGCCCGACAGCACATTGACGGGCTTATAGACGCTCTCCCCCGAGAAGAGCATCCGCCCGAGGAAGCCTCTCAGATAGGCCTCGGTCTGATCCTTGGAATAAGGGCGCATCCAGTCGATGATCGACTCGGTATGGCCGTTGAAGTAGGAAGAATTATCGTGGGGAAAATAGGATTTGGTGATGGAAACGCCCCATTTGAAGCTACCGGTTGTGGGTTCCAGTTCTTCCATCAGGATCCGGAACAGGTAGGTGATCGCCTGTTCATTGCCCACAAAGGCGATTTTTTCGTCCTTGCCTACCATGAAATTGACCTTATCGAAATAGCACACCCCGTCCTTCTCGAAGGAGAGATCGGTGACGGTCAGGATGTCCTTACCGGGCAGGCGATCCATATCGAAGCCGATATAGGGATAGCGGCGGGTGGAGGCGGGAATCTCCTCCACGGTCAGCTTATCCAACAGCTTTCTTCTGGCAGTTGCCTGTCTGGACTTGGATTTGTTGGCGGAGAAGCGGGAGATGAACTCCTGAAGCTCCTTGATTTTTTCCTCGTTCTTCTTATTCTGCTGTTTCATCATACGCTGAACCAGCTGGCTGGACTCGTACCAGAATTCGTAGTTGCCCACATACATCTTGATGCCGCCGTAGTCAATGTCCACGATATTGGTGCAGACATCGTTGAGGAAGTGACGGTCGTGGGAGATCACCAGCACCGTTCCGAAATAGTCGGCAAGGAAATCCTCCAGCCATGCCACTGCCGACAGATCCAGACCGTTGGTCGGCTCGTCCAGCAGGATAATGTCGGGACTGCCGAACAGTGCCTGCGCCAGCAGAATCTTGACCTTTTCCGGCTCGCTGAGACTGCTCATATCGCTGTAAAGCAGATCAACCGACAGTCCAAGTCCCTGAATCAGCTTGGAGACCTCGGATTCGGCCTCCCAGCCGTTCATCTCGGCGAACTCCGCTTCCAGCTCGGATGCCCGGACGCCGTCCTCCTCGGTAAAATCTTCCTTGGCGTACAGTTCATCCTTCTCCTTCATGACGCTGTATAGGCGAAGATTGCCCATGATGACGGTATCCAATACGCTGTAAGCATCATAAGCAAAGTGATCCTGTTTGAGGACCGACAGGCGGGTATTGGGCGGGATTTCCACCGATCCGGTGGTGGGGTCCAGTTCGCCGGTCAGAAGGCGGAAAAAGGTGGATTTTCCGGCGCCGTTGGCACCGATAATGCCATAGCAGTTTCCGGGGGTGAATTTCAGATCCACATTCTTGAAGAGCTGCTGCCCGCCGAAGTGGAAGCTCAGATTGGTTACGGTTATCATATTTTCTTTCCTTACTTATTCTTTCATTTTCGTTTTCCGCTTATTGTAACATAGAATTCCCGAAAAAGCAAGGGGCTTTCGAAAAATCAGGAAAATTTATTGAAAAAACGAGTAATCCGTATGGATTTTCCATAAAAAATCCCTTCATCTGCACAAATTCGTCGGGTGTGCGATTGAACGGATCGCACACCCGACGGTTTCAGTGACTCGGTATTCAGGAAAAAAAGCGTTACCCCTTCTTACTGCTCCAGCACCCAGAGTGCCGAGGTCAGCAGGGTGTCCTTGCATCTTGCCCAGATGTTTTCGAATTCACGCCAGGTCAGCGGGCAGTCGGTTGTGCCGAATTCGATGGTCAAAGCGGGAATGCCCAGTTTGGAGATGGCATAATCCTTGAGTCCCGCCGTACTGCCCTTTGCCGGAATTCCCAGCGTATAGCCCGAATCCATGCAGAGCAGCTTCGCCAGCTCCTGACACTGTTTGTTGACCGCCGTATAATTGCCGTAACTCCAATAGATTACCGAACCCGATGCGTGATAGCAAAGCACCAGATCAAAGTCCATGGAGCGCAGGAAGTCGGCAAGTGCCTTGGATTCCGCCGCACATTCGGGAGCGGTCCCCTTATAGCCCATATACCCGGCAGAGCTTGATGCCGTCGCTATCGAATATTTCTCCCAATCGGCGTCGAAATTGGCGTTCAGGTCAACTCCGTTGGCATTGGCCTTCCAGACAGAGGCATACCATGAGGACGAATACTTTTTTATGAAGGCATCCGGAATCACACCCGACTGGGAAATGGCCACGCCGTCGGGATTGGACATGGGAACCACATAGAAGCAGACCTCGTCGAGAATATCCCTGACGGTCTTTCCGTCGTTTCCGCAGGGCAGATCGGGATTTCTCAGCATATACTCGATCTGCGCCACTGCCAGCGTCGCCGTCATATGCTCTCTGGCGTGGATGGCGGCGGATACATAAATCTTCCGCTCTGCATCGGGATTTCCGAGGATCGCCAGCGTCAGCACCCTGCCCTCTTCGCTTTTTCCGATATCGGACAGCGTCAGGTATTCGGAAAACTCCTCGGCAAGCGCCGCCAGATCGGCGTTCATCTGCTCGTAACTGTACTTTTCAACCGGTTGGACGGTGGAAAGATCGTTCTTATAGGAATTTTCGTCGGTCTGACGGAGATAGCATGCCGATATGTAGCCGGTGGTGCCGTCGCAGGACACAAAGGCGAACTTCTCGTAGAAGAAGCAGACCGTCACCTTTGTCCCGGCGTATACCTTCATAATACTGCTGTTCGAGGTGGACGGACCCGAGCGCAGATTGACATACTTCTGACAGTTGACCACCCACTCCTCGCAGTCCGCAAGTCCGTTTTCATCCAGCGTCTTGTCGGTAATCAGCGAATAGGAATCGGTATCGGTATAGCGATACCACTTGCTAAGGTACTGTTTGAAGCCGTATTTCTTCATCAGCGTATCCAGCAGCCCTGCGTATTTCGCCGCCTCGGCGGATACATCGCCGAAATCCCGATCGCTCTTATCTCCGCTCTCATCAAAATCCGAGGGCAGTTTCACCGGGGTTCCGTCCGCCTTGACGACGGCAAGAGAAAGGGTTCCGCCGTTGTTGAAGGGGATGGTTCCCTTCACCGGGCTGGTGCCGTTGTTCGGCAGAATGATCGACAGATCCAGCTGTGCTTCCAGGGGGCGGAAGGCATCCCAGATCAGCAGGGACAGCCCCTCAGCCTTCAGCTCCTCCTGAACCTTCTTCAGCTTGACCACCGTTCCGTAGCGCAGATAGGCATCCTTATAGGAATAGATCGCCCGCCCTGCCTGATTGTCGGTACCTGCGTAACGGAGGTTCACATACAGATCGGGAATGTAATCCTGCACCCGAACCAGTTCATCGGGCGAATGTCCGTCGGTTTCGGGCGGATCCACCGTGGGAGGCACTGTGGTATCGGGAACGGAAGTGGTCGGCACGGGAACGGTGGGCGTCGACGGAGCAGGGGTTGTCTGCCCGGAGGTGGTGGGAGACGGAACGGTCGTTGTCGGGGAAGTCGGATCAGATGTTGCAAATGGGGTCGTCTCACTGCCTGTCACGGGAGATGTGATGGCATCTGATGCGGTCAACTGACTGTTCCCGACCGTACCGGAGGAACTGTCGGTTCTCTGCCCGCCATCATCATTGCAGGATGACAGCGTCAGCATCAGAAAAAGGAGAATCAGTGCGGTGAGAACCGACTTTTGGAAATGCTTCATGTATTTGCACCTCAAAATGGAATAGGATATGTGAACCGCAGGCTGCCCTGCCGATTACACCGAATAAAACGGAGGATTTTCCGACGCTGTGACAACTTTTTTTCATGTTTACAAATATTTCACAGGCAGTTCGCAAAAAGCCCGTGACGGATCGCCGTCACACAAGCTCCGAATCGGCTTTTGCCAGCATGGTGGGAATGTCAAATCCCTGAGGGCATTTGATCATGCACTTGCGGCAGGAGATACAGCGATCTGCGCCGTGTCCCTCGCCCTTGATTTTGTGAATGTAATGGCCGTTGCCCGACACATCGTCACGGAATTTGAAGGATTCGTTCCATGTGGCAAAGATGCCGGGAATATCCACATCCTTGGGACAGGGCATACAGTAGCGGCAGCCGGTACAGCCCACCTTGGTGCGGCGCTGATACTCCTCTCTGGCTCTGCGGACGATGTCCAGCTCCTCCTCGGTCATGATACCGATGCCGGTGCGGTCGAAAGTTTCCAGATTCTGACGGGTCTGCTCCAGATTGGTAACGCCCGAGAGAACGGTGGCAACCTGCGGGAAGTTGCACAGCCAGCGGAATCCCCATTCGGCAGGGGTGCGCTTCTCGGGATAGGAGTCGAAAATCGCCTTGACCGTGTCGGGAACATTGGCAAGTTTGCCGCCCAGCAGTCCTTCCATAATGACCACGGGAATGTTCTTGGAGCCTGCCAGCTCCAGTCCCCGGAGTCCCGCCTGATTGTTAATATCCATGTAATTGAACTGGATCTGGCACATATCCCAGTCATAGTCATTGAGGATTTCCTCAAAGGCGTCATATCCGTCGTGGAAGGAGAAGCAGGCGTATCGGATCTTACCCTCTGCCTTCATCTTATCCAGAAAATCGGTGACACCGAGTCCCTTCATCCGCCGCCACTGATCCCGGCTGAGACAGTGAACCAGATAGAAGTCGATGTGATCGGTTCCCAGCGCCTCCAGTTCACTCTCAAAGATGCGGGGCATATCGTCGTAGGTTTTGATCTGCCAGATGGGCATTTTGGTAGCCACGGAGACCCTCTCCCGCCAGCCGCCGGCAAGGGCTTTGCCAAGCACCCGTTCCGCCTGACCGTTAGAGTAGACATAAGCGGTGTCGATGTAGTTGACGCCGCCCTCGATGGCGGTATGGATGATCTCGTTGGCAAGCTCCTGATCGACCACATCCTGCCCGTCCTCGTTTTTCTTCATGGGAAAGCGCATACAGCCGATACCGAATGCCGAACGCTCAATTCCCAGTTTTCCGAATTTTCTGTATTGCATAATTTCCACCGTCCTGTTTTTTCTACCATTATAACCGATTTTGTTCCGTCTGTCAATGAGGGTTTTGTCGATAAAAAAAATTTTTTACAAAAATTCACGCATTTGATGCATGGAGCAAAGAAATCCGCCGCAAAAGCAAGAGATACTTGCTTTTGCGGCGGAAATGGCGTCGGTGTTTATGGGGTTTATCCTTCTTTCATCAGTTCCTCATAGACATCGCCGTAGCCGAACAGGTAGTAGGTCTCGGCATACCCGATGAAGGGCGGACGGTTGGTCTTTGCGATGGCGTCGGCGTTGGCTACATTCTCCATGTCCAGCTCCCATGTCAGGGGGAGGAGGTAGACCTCAGGAGGCACATCCTCTGCTCCCCAATTGCACAAGCCATCTATTGCCAGAACCACAACATACTTTCCGCCCGTAGTAGTTACCGTTATTTCATCATCACGGTAATAGTATTCTCCATTCGATAAGGGGTTTGCACCGGGATAATACGCCATAATCTCGGAAGCAAATTCGTATGAAGACCGATTCTGATTCTTTTCACATCGGTACACATGATCCACTGCCAAGCGTACTGCATAAGGCGTAACTTCCAGAGGCGTTACCAATGCAACCTCATAAGCGGACACCGAAGAGTATTGAGTCAGGTAGCTATCCAGCAATTCGATAAGCTCATGGTAGGTAAAAACAATATCTTCAGGACGATAAAAGATGATACTGCTGATCGGTCCAACTCGTTCTGCAAAACTCTCAATCGGCTCCACAGGCACCACATCGGGATGGTTTTCCGCAATTTCGGGACGGGTGTACAGGACGGGATAGGTGGTAGTCGGAGTGGGATCGGAGGTCGATTCGGATGATGTTACGGGGGTATCCGTCCCACCGACCGAGGTTGACCCAGCAGGCGGTGTTGTCTGCCCCGACTCTGCCTTGTTACAGGAAACCAGCATCAGGCAGGCAAGCAGGGACAGGAGCAGGAGTAACAGTGTTGTTTTTTTCATGGTTTATCCTTCTTTCATCAATTCCTCATAGACATCGCCGTAGACAATCAAGTATCAGGTCTCTGCAAAGGGAAAGAAGCCGGCTCATCACTCGGAGGGAAATGATCCCGATCATAACTGATGATGCCATGGGTCTTATCCTCCAGACGGAACACCACGCTGTCTTCGTCGGTGTACATTACACCCAATGTATCCGCACCAATGTCAGGATAATGGGGATTCAGAGTAGAATAGCATACATATCGGTTTCCGCCAATTTCAAATTCGGTTTTCAGACATGTCACACTTTTCAACCAATGTTCCGACATGACCATTTTTTTGAATTCATTATTATTAACATAATAAAGCTGCTCTTGCCAAAACTCATCGTCCGTGGGGTAATCACTGGAATAATAGTAATTCCAGATAACTTGCTCCTGTTTTATGACGGTCGCACCCTCTGTCTCTATCAGATCATCCGCATATAGCAGACGGTCGGACGCAAACAGCTGATCGCAGGCCTCCGTCAGACTTGCGTCGCCCATGGACTGAAGCTCCGAAATATCAACTTGGACCGATTTTTCGGTTTCTGTGGGTGTCCCCTGCACTGCTTCGTCGCAGGAAACCAGCATCAAACAGGCAAGCAGGGACAGGAGCAGGATTTTTTTCATGGGTCGTCATCCTTTCTTTGCGGATTTGTTTTGCAGATTCAGCTATTATCCTTCAAAATTTCCAGCAGATTCGTACGGGACGTGTCGCCGTATTTGACCATTAACATTTTTCAAAGTATATGCTATAGGCTTCCTTCGGAGTTCCACATTTTCCTTTCTGATTGCACCGGATAATCATAAGCGTTTTCATATATTTATTCGAATAAAACGGAAAAAATCCTTATAATTTTTTTATTTTTCTTTGATTGATATTCTGTCTACACATTCAACAGGAAGAATTTTTTCATAGTGTGCCATCCTTTTTTGCGGATTCAGTCCTTATCCAAGATAGCCGTCAGAACCCTTATTGATACCGGCATCGGTGAGTACCAGCAAGCCGGCCGTTTCCACAGGCTCGGGATCGATCTGCTCGTAAATGTTCACCCGATAGGTGAGCCAAACACTCAAAGTATAGCTGCCGTCGTCGCAGGACAGATACATTCTGTCTATATCATAGGACAGAATTTCACATCTGTCCGACACGCCGTATGCCGTGATAAACTGATCGACCGAAGCCACCACCGCCTCTGTCTCAAAGGGCTGTGCCGTCCAGTCGACTCCCGAATCGTCGGCCTGATAGGAAATCCGCCGGATATTCCCCTGAGCGTCGGTTACAACTATAACATAATCCAGAATCTCAAAGCCGTCCACATACCGCACATATCGGAAAGTATACTGATCTATTTCGGTTGTTGCATCACTCGGTGCATCCGAAAGAAACTCCGTCAGGGTGCAGAAGCGATCAACCGATGTCCCCCAGATAGCCTGCGGGGTTTCGTAATAGGCGGTCGTTGTGCAGGAATAACAATAGCTGTCGAAATCAAAATCCGGAAGGTAGCTTTGGATATTGGATTGAACCCAAGCGACATAATCCTCCTCGCCGGAAAGGATTTGATTGCAGTTTATCACAGACTCTGCGAGAGCCGCAGAGATCAAGAAGTCCGATTCACCCACGCTATAATGGCGTCCGGTTTCATCCTCGTATTGCTGCCGAATAATTTCCCCGGAGTTCATTACGGTTTGGGAAAGGAGGATCAGAGAGAGGGTTTGATCTCCGACAGTCACCGATTCAGGGGCGGCATCGGTATATTCAATCGTCTCCGTCTCGATCTGAACGCTGTCTGCTTTGGTATGGACAGGCGCAGAGGAAAACAGACCCATGACATTTGCCCCATCCAACCACTCACCGGGTTCCAAAGAGACATCATACATCACTGTTTGTGAGGGTGAATCAGAAGGCTTCACCTCGGAAGACGATGTAGCCCTGGGGGCAGTGACAATATCCTTCTCAGTTCCAAAATCCGAGACCGTCTTTTGTGTATCAAGGGAAGCATCGCCACCCATACAGGCTATACATACGGACAAAACGAACATCAGCATCATAAGTGAACTCAGGATTCTTTTCATATTTTTCATTTCTATTCACTCCTTAATTAAAAACCAATGTTTCATCGCCAACCAAACAATAAGGGTATGTCGATATTGTACCAGCATATTGAGACATTCCTTCATTTATAGGATCGTTGCAGTATTCACTCCAAATTTCCGGCAATTCTTCCTGTGCTTCTTCACATGCTTGTCTTACAGTTTTTCCTTCCGAAAGGCTTTCAAAAAACAATTGACACCAAAAATTTGCTTCAATATTGTTCACCGATTTTTCGAACCCAATCACCGCAGGAATTCCTTTATTGTGAAACGCATTCACGAGATTGTTAGCACTCTCTCCTCCAGATCCAGTCAAACAACATTCTAGAATCAACAACTGTGTGTTTGTGAAAAAACCATCTTCCAAGCCATTTATTGTTGCTCTTTGTAGATAGTATTCATCGGGTGATGTATAAATACCATATCTAGTTCCATGCGTTCTAACAAGACATATTTCAGAAAATGCTATCCTTCCCAATATTTCACCTGCCTCCATTCCATCATCAACAGTGTTAAGATTGTCATAAAAATCATCATAACCAATATTCTCCATACAAGTTTCTATATCTACAAAGAAACTAAGATTTTCAACAAAGTATGGTAAAGCAAGCAACGATAGTTGCTTATTACCGATAAGTTCCCACTCGTCTGTGTATTCCATATCATCTGTGTATGACCTATTCATTAAGTTGCTGTTAGAACTATTCTGAGAAATAGCAAGTGATTTATTTGCACAACTCTTAGCAACTATTTGATAGTTTCCCGATGTCGTTGGATAAAATCCCCATATTAGATTGTTATTTGTTGATGGAGACGAAGATGAATATTGTTTTACTGAACCACCACTACTTGTACTAGAGACACCGAGGTATAGATTCGAATATTGCGATCGTATTGTGCAAAAATTATCTCCGATATTGGTAATAATCCAGCGACTTTGTGATTGAGCAAATGAATTCATATAAGATACCACGCCATCATTCGATGTATCTTCTGACGTAATCATTCCAGACAGATTCAAGCTGTTTAGCATGTAAGTTCCGTTGGGTATATATGATCTTTCTATGTATTTCACTGTAATATACGGTCTATTTGACGATGTTCCACACTCTGACGAATAGAAAGATTTCAGCACAGCTTCATTAGCAGATTTTATAAGAAGCCCGCCGCTTAAGCTATATGATCCCGACTTGCAACTTTTCAAATAGGATTTTACATCGAAAACACACACCGAATTTCCTTTGAGTGTAGCATCACTGACATATCCCGCTGACGAATAACTGCCAAGGTTATTCCATGTAAGTCCGGATTCCGTCCATGTCGTATTATAAATCGGATACATATAGGCCGTTACCGTCGATCCGCCGGAGGATTCCTTCACATAAAATTTGGCGTCCACGATCTGACAGCCCAGCAGATTCTGATAGGTCGTGCTGTTGATCAGCCCGTTAAAGCGTACCGCCGTTCTGCCTACGCCGTAGCCGTCGTCGGCATAACCTACGCGGTTATAGATATAGGTTCCGTGGTTCTTGTCGGGGCGATCCTGATAGATCGGGCAGTCCTCGATGGCACCGGAGCCGTTCGTATTGTCCGACACAGTCAGCGTAGGATCAACGGTAACGGGATACACCGTTGTGGAATCGGTCAGATAATCGGTACCGACAACCACCGTCAGCAGATATCTCTCGCCCGTTTGCACGGTCGTCACAATCATGCTTCCCTCATCGGGTTTTCCAACCGCATCATACACCAGAACATCTCCCAGATATACCCGTTCTTCGGCGGTCTCGCTGTCGGCAAGATAGATTCTACCGTCTACATCATAGAGATTCAAACCGTCGGTCAACAGGGCAAAATGGAAGCTGTTGACTCCGGTGTATGAGGAAAGAATAATATCTTCCTTGACGCCCGAGAGCAGAGGCGTATATCTTAAGTCGATACCGTTTCCGAAAAAGTCGTCATAGGTCACGGTATTGTCCGCCATCCCGACATCGGCATTGAACCTCACATCCGCATCGGCGTCGGCGTTTGCCGTGGAAGAGGTCTGGCAAATCGGAATCAGCTTCACCGTGCTGCCCGCATAGGTCAGCTCCACCCCATCTGTCGGATGGGTCGGGAGAAGAAGTCCGAACTCGTTATCCGTGACGCTGTATCCGCCGACACTTGCCTGCAGGGCTAGATTCTTATCATGCACAGTACCGTCATCGGCAAGGTATTTGACATTCTCGTCCATAACATAAAGGGTGCGGGTACCGTCGGCGTTCTCATACAGATAGGTATTCAGTTCTTCTTCATCGGTCAGCCGTCTTACATGATTTGCAGACGCCAGAACCTCGGAATCCACATATCGGGCTATGGAACTTTGCGACAGGTCCAGGGTTGCGATGCTTGTTTCTCCGCTTTCAAGGGTAAATTCTGTTTCATCATTACCATTATATGCAGCATTTACGGGAATACGAAAACCGATGCCAAGAATGAAACAAGCAACAAGGTTGAAATAAGTTGTTTTGGGTTTTTCATGGCGTATCATCCTTTCTGTATTCGGTATAGATATTATAGCACAATCGGAAAATTATGTCAAGGTTGATTGTTAATATTTTTCCTAAAGGCGAACAAATTCAGCCATATACCCAATTATCAATACCGTGTTTTGTGATTTTTGACCATTGTTGTTTTTTGCATCAAAAATCGGAAACTGTGCTTTTTCATATGCCATTTTCTATGCCCGCACGGCGCCGCATTTTGAAATTTCAACAAAAAAGCCCGATTCAAACCGGGAAAATTCATGCTTTTTCGATCTTTACATTTTTTTTCGGGGGGAGTATAATAGAATGGAACATGAGAAACATCGGGAGGAAATTATGAATGTCGATCTGACCCGAGGCAATCCCAATCGGGTGCTTTTCCGTTTTGCGCTTCCGCTGTTTGCCAGCGTGGTCTTTCAGCAGATTTACAATCTGGCGGACAGTCTGGTAGCAGGACGCGTTCTCGGCGAGGACGCCCTTGCCGCCGTGGGCGATTCCTACGAAATTACATTGATCTATCTTGCCTTTGCGGTGGGATGCAACATCGGTGCATCGGTGGTGGTTGCCAGACTGTTCGGCGCCGGAAAGATCAAGGATCTGAAAACCGCCGTCTGGACCACCTTCATCTCCTGCACTGCGCTCTGTCTGATTCTGACCGGGCTGGGTTGCATTTTCGGTGAAAAACTGCTTCTGGCGATCAACACGCCTGCATCCATTCTGAAGGACGCCGCCCTCTATCTGAACATCTACACCTACGGTCTGATCTTCCTTTTTCTGTACAACATCTCTACCGGCATCTTCACGGCGCTGGGGGATTCCAGAACCCCCTTCCTCTTTCTGGCAATCTCTTCGGTATCCAACATTTTTCTGGACATCGTCTTTGTCAAGTGGGTCTTCAAGGGCGTTGCCGGCGTGGCATGGGCAACCTTCATCTGTCAGGGGGTCAGCTGCATTCTGGCGTTCCTCTTCCTGATGCGCAGACTTTCCGCCATGAAATGCGATGAAAAACCGCCTGTTTTCTCCTTCTCCATGCTGAAAAGTCTCGCTTACATCGCCATTCCCAGCATTCTTCAGCAATCCTTCATTTCGGTGGGAAACATCCTGATTCAGGGACTCATCAACAGCTTTGATGTTGCCGTCATTGCCGGTTATGCGGCAGCGGTGAAGTTCAACAATTTTGCCATCACCTCCTTCACTACCCTCGGAAACGCCGCCTCCAACTTCACGGCGCAGAATCTGGGGGCGAAGAAGTACACCCGTGTGAACAAGGGCTTTTTCGCCGGGCTGAAGCTGGTTCTCTGCATCGCCCTGCCCTTCTTCCTGATCTATTTCATCTTCGGCGCACCGCTGGTTCGGCTGTTCATCGACAATCCCAGCGCCCTGTCGATCACCACCGGACAGCAGTTTTTGAGGATTCTGTCGCCCTTCTATCTGATTATTTCGATCAAACTGATTTCGGACGGCATTTTACGGGGATCGGGCATCATGAAGCTGTTCATGATCTCCACTTTCACCGATCTGGTGATCCGTGTGGGTCTGTCCTTCCTGCTTGCCCGCCTGTTCGGTGCCGTTGGCATCTGGTTCTCCTGGCCCGTAGGTTGGGCGGTCTCCTTTATGATGTCGCTAATCTTCTGCCGCCGCTCCATCCGCAAGCTGATGACAAGGGAGGATGCGGTCCCCGACGACGGAGAGTAAACCACCAAAACAGAAATTCCCGTATCATACCATCTGCGGCAGTGCGAAACGCCAAAGGCTTTTCGTACTGCCGCATTTTTTTATTTCGGATTTCCCCCCCCTGTAATACTGACATATTTTTAAATATTTATCGGGCATTATTGACAAAATTCCCAATCTGTGATATACTTAAATCAGGTTAAAGCACAAAATCGGCGCAATGAGCAGACGAAACAGAGGAGGTAAGCAACACCATGAAAAAAACAGCCATTTGCCTTGCGGGGATTCTGCTTGTCAGTACCCTCACTTTGTCCTGTACAGGCGGTGATAAGCCTGCCGAAACCACCGGGGAAACCGAATATATCAACCCGGATAAATGGGACACCGTCCGGATTTACCGTGGGATTTGGTACAGTCGGGATTATGATGAGGATACCATGTGGGTTCCCCCGGAAGAAGACGGCTACTATTGTCCTGAAAACATCGGGTATGATTATCCGGATGCCATGACTACTCCGGATCTTCAGCGTTCCATGAGGACTGCAAGCTACACAAAGACGGAGGTCGAGCTTGATATCTGCGAATATGTACAGGTCTGTTTTTTCAGAGACGGAAAAGAAAAGGATCGCTATGTGGTTACATATTATTACGATTATCTGACCGAAAAGGTCTACTGCCGTTATGAACAGCAGTTGTATTTGGTCAGTGATTACGATCTGCTGGTATCCGACCTTGTTTGTCTGACCGAGAGCTACACCTATGACAAATACATTTCCGTATTATGGGAAAGCGATGACGAAAGCGAAGAGGGCGGACATGACATTTATGAGCTGTACTACACGAAATTCTTTGCACGGGATACCGGGTTTGATCCTTCAACCTATTCGGGATTTCTGAACACCGATCCGGTGGATGGCATGACCGAGGATGTTGCGATCGCTCTTGCCAAAGCAGAAGCAGAGAGACTCGGATATTCCGGGTTCATGGTCTGTGCGAAAGATCCCTTTACCGGATATTGGCTTGTTGAATTCTCAGATGATTCGCCCTCTATCTATTATGATTATGTGCAGATTTTCATGAACGAAGCCGGTCAGACGATCCAGATCACGCCCTGCCGTATGACACTGAGCTAGTCGGTCGGAGCTTGCGTGTGATTGACCGATTGTGAGGATGTTCAGCTTGACATTGATTGGTCAAACAAGGGATTTGTGATTACAAATGGGATCGAACAGTGCCGGAATCTGACGGTTCAAAACAAGGAAAATCTTGCGGCAAGAAGGCGTTTTACCTTCTTTCACCTGCTTTCTGCGTTTTTCCCGAGGCAGTCCCATCGGTTTTCTGCTTTTTGCCGCCGTTTCTTGTGCCGGCGGCAGGCACATCGGCAATGCTTACCGGTTTTCGGGATAACGGCAGGGCTGACATGGCTGTTTGCCGGTTTTTTATCTCAGTATCAAATAAAACTGTCGGAAGTTGGCCTCAAGCGGGCAAACATCAACACCGGGCTGTCGCAATGCAACAGCCCGGCTTCATTTATGTAAAATCAACTCAGCGGCATCAGTTCGTAGGGGTAGCCCACCAGCAGGGCCAGCGCCGCAGAACAGCCCCAGCTGCTGTAACAGGTGGCACTGCCGTCGCCCGCAACCGTGATGTCCTTCATATCATCCAGCGTTTTGGATCCCCATGCCGTCCAGATGATATTCTTATCGTTTCTGTTCTTCCAGACATACTTGACATTCCGCTTCAGCCAGTCCAATTCCTTGCTCATATCCTCGCTGATCTCGTCATAGTGATTTCGGACAAAGTAGCAGATCCAGCGCATCATAATGCCCTTGAAGCCGGGAAGATCGTTGCCGTTCGCCTCATCGCTGACCGTCGTCCGCTGTCCGTACTTTACCAGAGCGGCATAATGGAAGGTCGCTTTGGCATCCTCCAGATAGGCAGAATTCTCCGTGATCTCATACAGAAGCGTTGCGCCGCCGATGCAGGTTCCCAGATTGTAGGTTCCCGACCATTCGTTGGTCACTCTTTCGACGCCGTTCTTATCCTTATCATAGGTATCGAACACTCTGCCGTAGTCCGAGCTTTCGCTGTCGCAGACCCGAAGCACCGAATTGGTCCAGGAGTAGATGGTCTGTGCAACCTCCAGATAGGTTGCCGACTTCTTCTCGGTTTCCCCGGCAGGATAGTCCACTAAGTCAATCTTTTTGCTGTCGCCGTGAATCTGATAAAGCAGGCAGGCGGCAATGACAGCGGGATAGTTGACGCAGGAATTCTTGCAGGTTTCGGTCATTTTCCAGAGAAGTCCGCCGCCGTAGTCTGCCGTCCACGCACGCTTGAAGGTATAATTGAAGACGGTGGTGGCGCAATCCTTATAGGTTTCGTTGCCGGTATACAGATAGGCTTTTGCGGTGGCAATGGTAATCCACATCAGATCGTCGTTGAAGTCGTTCCAGGTCCATGAAGTATAGCTTCCGTAGTTGGCCTGGAAGGTGTTGAATGCCGCATCCATATACTTGACGAATTTTTCTTCCCCGATCACGCCCACATAGTCCACCAGCACCTCAAAGATCTCGGCATCCGTCCAGAAGGACTTCGAACGGTTATAAGGCGACTTCGTCCAGTCCAGCCGACTGCCGCGGTATACGGCAAAGGACGAGATAAAGCTGTCCAAAGCGATTTCTGCGTTTTTCAGAGACGCCGTATCGGGATCGGGTTCGGATTCGGGGGTCGTGGCGGGAGCCTGCTCCCCGGATGTTCCGGGAAGCGAAGTTGTTTGCTCTGTGGATGAGGTTTCGGTATTGGTCTTTGTGCCGCAGGATACAATGGGGAGCATCAGCGACAAGGAAAGGATCAGACAAAGTCCGATTTTCATATATTTTTTCATACTCAATTCTCCTGTTGGCCTGATGTGCTGCTCCATCATCAGGCAGATTCTGACACAAAAGGGTGCGGGGAAAGCCCGCACCCTTTTTGTATCCTTTTATGTATATCAGCGGATATTTATCAGTGGATGATACACTTCTCGGTGTCCTTATCAAAGATATGGACGCGTCCGGTATCAATGGAAACCTTGATCTTATCACCGCTTCTGGTGGTAGACTGAGGAGGAACACGGGCGATCAGGTTCTGCTCGCCTGCGGTCATGTACAGGTAGATTTCATTACCCATAAGCTCGGTAACATCAATGGTTGCATCGCATGCAAATTCGGGATTTGCAGCTGCGTTTGCGGGATCGTCATGGAGACACTCGGGACGAACGCCGACAATGACTTCCTTGCCGATATAATCCTTCAGAGCAGGATCGTTTGCCTTCTCTGCAGGGAGCTTGACCTCGCAGATGGTAGAGGGCTTGTCCTTTCTCTCTTCCTCGCCCCAGTGAATGTAAACATCGCCGTTGCGGTTGACCAGCGTTGCGTCGATGAAGTTCATCTGAGGTGTGCCGATAAAGCCTGCTACGAACAGGTTGCAGGGCAGATCGTACAGATTCTGAGGAGTATCAACCTGCTGAATCAGACCGTCCTTCATAACGACGATACGGGTAGCCATGGTCATAGCCTCGACCTGGTCGTGGGTAACGTAAATGAAGGTGGTTCCCAGTCTCTTATGAATCTTGGTCAGCTCGGTTCTCATGGCAGCACGGAGCTTTGCGTCCAGGTTGGACAGAGGCTCGTCAAGCAGGAAGACGGAGGGGTTACGGACGATGGCACGGCCCAGCGCAACACGCTGCTTCTGACCACCGGACAGCTGCTTGGGGCGACGGTCAAGAAGGTGGGTGATGTCCAGGATCTTTGCAGCCTGCTCAACCTTTCTCTTGATCTCTTCCTTGGGCACCTTGCGGAGCTTCAGACCGAATGCCATGTTGTCATACACGGTCATGTGAGGATACAGTGCGTAGTTCTGGAACACCATCGCAATATCACGGTCCTTGGGCGCGATATCGTTGACCAGTCTGTCGCCGATAAACAGCTCGCCCTCGGAAATTTCCTCAAGGCCTGCGATCATACGAAGGGTCGTGGACTTACCGCATCCGGAAGGTCCTACGAAGATGATGAACTCCTTATCCTTAACTTCCAGACAGAAGTCGGAGACAGCCGTAACGCCGCCGGGGTACTTTTTGTAAATGTGTTTGAAAGATAAGCTTGCCATTGAATAGCCTCCTGAAAATTAGTCTTTCCCAACTGTGGGTTTTGATTTTCTGACTCTATTTTATCAAAAATTTGTGAACAAGTATAGAGGGGTGCTACACAAAATTTCAGAAAAATATTTGTGGAATTTGCACAATAAAAAGGCAGGTCTTCCTCTTTTCAGGCAAATTGTGCCGCTCCTTATTCTAATATATTAGAATCCGATTCCTTTTTACCGACGGCTTCCAGACTTTTCTGTTCATCCTCCGTGAGATATCGCCACTGCCCGGGGGCAAGCGTCGGGTCCAGCTTCAGCGGTCCGAAGGTGATGCGTTCGAGAAAGGTGATCTGATTGTGAACCGCCTCCATCATGAGCTTGATCTGGTGATATTTCCCCTCATGAAGGGTGATTTCACCCGAATGACCGTCCGAAAGGGTCAGTTCGCAGGGTCTTGTCACATATCCGCCGATGTCCACGCCCGAGCGCAGACGGTCGGCATCCTCCCCGGACAGAGGAAATTTCACCCGGAATCGGTAGACCTTTTCCACATGGGATTTGGGCGCCAGCAGGATGTGGGCAAGGGGACCGTTATCGGTTATCAGCAAAAGCCCCACGGTATTCTTGTCCAGTCTGCCGCAGGGAAAAAGGCCTGCAGAGCGCAGGTTTTCGGGCAGAAGATCCAGCACGGTTTGCCCGCCGTCCTCGGTTGCCGAAACCACTCCGCAGGGCTTATTCATCATGAGATACCGGTTTTTCCGATAGAGAATGGGGCTTCCCAGAAGACAGACGGTCTGTCTGTCGGGATCAATATGCACCGACGGATCCCGGACAATCTTTCCGTCCACGCTGACCGATCCCTTCCGGATATAATCGGACGCCTTTGATCTTGAGCAGGTTGCGGTTTCGGTAAAAAAACGGTCCAGTCTCATGAATCCTCCTTATTTTGCGGCGAATGCTCATCGGGCATCGAAGATTTCAGGCAAACAGCAGGATCAGAAGGAGAATCAGGCTGAAAATTCCGAGCGTCAGGCAAAATCCAAGCCAAAAACTGCGAAGAGAATTCAATTTTCTCACCTCAGAATCAGTTTGGCAGATTCCCGCCTTTCTATACGATCCCGCATTTTTCCTTATTGTACCACAAAGAGGCTCAAAAGTAAATAGTTTCCGAAAAAAAACAAATCCGTCTTGACAAGTTCCGATAAATATGCTAGAATATAGCAGAAAATAATTCATCCGCCGATTTATCGCACGGTATTTCCGTTTTCCGACCTGTCTGAATGGAGATCAACATGAAAAAGCCGAGTTTTTCCCTTCTTATCGCAACCTGGATCCTGATTCTTTCCGCCCTGACTCTTGTGGGATGCAGGAGCAACAAAGGCGGAGAAACATCGGTTCAATCGGTCTCCCGCACGCAAAATTCGACCGTCGGATCCGCATTCTCCGATGTCACCGACAATTTTGCCGATACAAGCGGTACACACGGCACTTCGGGAACTTCCGGATCGACGGGTACCGCAGGTACCACGCCGACAACCGATTCCGGAAATCCCGCCATAACCACGGTTACGCCCCAATCTTCCCATACCGTTACAACGCCCGTCATTACGCCGCCCGCCGTTTCCGACACACCCGCTCCCACCACCGGTTCCTCACCTGCGACAACGACGCCCGCCATCCCGTCCACAAAACCGACCGATACAAGTCCCGTTCCCACCACGCCGTCGGTTACAACCTCCGAAAATCCCGTTACAACTCCTGCACAAACCGATCCGTCCGATACCACCGTTTCCATTGTGGTGATCCCCAGCGGAACGCTCCCCCGGGTTGATTGGAACGATTGGCCCGAGCCCTGACCGCTCAGCCCAATCTGCGTTCCACCGAACGCTTGATGGCCGATCTGCGCTTTCTGCGGCGATGACCGTCGGAGACGCTCTGCCCTACGGTTGCCAGCACCAGAATAAGACCCAGACACCCTGCCATGATTCCCAGACGGGTGGGCAGTGAAAAGGTGTCGGAGCGGCGGACAATCCATCCGACAATCGACGGCAGGAGATAGATTCCCCCCGAAATCAAGGCTCCGTACAGCCCGTTCCCCGTCAGACGGGAGAGAAGTCCGCAGATCAGGGCGCCGATCACGAGACCCCCGACTCCCAGCCAGATCAGCAGTTTATCGGGATCGCTGCTCTTATAGCCGATCAATCCAAGCAGAATCAGGGAAAGCAGTCCGGCGGCGTGTGAAATCAGCGCCACCAGAAGAGACGAGCGAAGCAGTGACAGTTTCATAAATCATCAGATCCTTTCGCACAAGTGTTTTTCAGTTAAATCCTATGCGAAAGATTCCGAAAATAGAAGAACAGGCTGACGCAAAGATCCTTTGCGTCAGCCTGTTTGAGGCTGTCGAAAAAGTCTATTTACCTTCTCAGCAGAGGTAAAATTGTCCAAAGCCGTTCATCCGCTTTTTCTTTTGCCTATATAGGCCCAAAAGAAAAAGCTCAGCAAAAAGAAA
>JBJDZJ010000108.1:0-2362 GCA_051867915.1 Eubacteriales bacterium | reverse complement strand
ATCATGAATCCTATATCGACGCCAGTTCAGACATTGACGCCGACTTCTGCCTGACCGCCAAAGGGGACAGCATGATCGGCGCACGGATTCATGACGGGGACGTGGTGTTCATTAAGCAGATGCCTATCGTGGATAACGGGCAGATTGCCGCCGTCATCATTGACGATGAGGCAACCCTCAAGCGGTGGTATTATTATCCCGACAAACAAAAACTGATGCTGATCGCCGAGAACTCCGCATACGAGCCGCTGGTTTATATGGGAGAGGAGCTAAACAGCATCACCTGTCTTGGTCGCGCGATCTGCTTCATGAGCAACCTGTAGTCAAATATCCCCGCATCGGCGGGTATGACAAATAAATGCCGACATTTCTTCTTACAGGAGGGTAGAACCATGTTTCTTTCCATTTCCCGCAGTCTTCGCAAAGCCAGCCGATTCCGTATCGGTGTTGGTCTGCATCTGCACGGTCTGTCTGCTGCTATCGTTTTCTTTTTTATCGGTATTTTTTATCTGATGTATTGGTCGATTCTCGTCTGTCTTTGGGCGATGTTCGGCGTTCTTTGGCTCTGCTGGCTTCCTTTTCATTGTATAATCAAACTGATCCGCCGCAAGAGAGCAGGTCGAGTTGCATCATGAGTACCATCGATAAGATCAAATTTAAAGTCTATTCCGTCATCCGAGAGGACGATGAAAACACGCTCGCCGGAAATCTGTTTGACGGGACCTTGATTGTCCTGATCGTTCTCAATGTTCTCCTGGTTGTACTTGACACTTTCAGTCTTCCGGGTTGGTATGTCCATTTTTCCTCAATCGCCGAAACGGTTTCCGTGATTGTTTTTACCATAGAATACCTTCTCAGGCTTTGGACATCGGACCTCAAATACCCGGACAGAGGCAAGATTTCCGCAAGACTTCACCACATGATTACATTCATGTCGATCATCGATCTGTTGGCAATTCTTCCGTTTTACCTTCCTTTCCTGATTCCGGTTGATCTTAGGGTCTTGCGAGTCCTGCGACTTCTGCGACTTTTTCGACTGTTCAAATTTTCCCGTTATACCACTGCGTTCCGTACCATCGGAAGTGTTTTCAAGAATAAAGCACACCAGCTCTTATCTTCTATTTTTGTGGTCCTGCTCCTGATGGTAATAGCGTCCGTACTTATGTATAATGTAGAGCATGATGCGCAACCCGAGCAGTTTTCCAACGCTTTTTCGGGGCTTTGGTGGGCGATTGCGACTCTGACAACCGTGGGATACGGCGATATATACCCGGTCACAGCACTGGGAAAGCTGCTGGCGGCAATGATCGCCATGCTGGGGATTGGATTGGTCGCTGTCCCGACCGGTATTATTTCGGCGGGATTTGTCGAGTTGATTGAAAAAAATCCTGCCGATGAAAGTCCCGCCGATGAAATCGACAAAGAAAAGCATGAGTCCGACAATGATCCCAAACACTATTGCCCATACTGCGGTCATAAGCTGGATGAATAGCACAAATGAGAGGAGGATGTCCTGTGAATCAGCAAATCAGAACTTCAGATGATTCCGAGTCCGTCTGCAATGCCGTTATATACGCACGCTATTCCAGCCATCGACAAAATGAAGCATCCATCGAACAGCAGGTCGAAGTCTGCAAAAAATACGCCTCAGACAACAACATCCGGGTGATCGCCGTTTACAGCGACCATGCACTCACCGGCACAACCGATCGCCGTCCCGAATTCTTACGCATGATCAAGGATTCTGCTAAGGAGAAATGGAATAAAATTCTGGTTTACAAAATCGACCGTTTTGCCCGTAATCGTTACGACAGCGCAACCTACAAATCCAAATTAAAAAAACACGGTGTCTCTGTCACCTCTGTGATGGAGCCGATTCCGGATGGGCCGGAAGGAATCCTGCTGGAATCTATTTTGGAAGGTTCTGCCGAGTACTATTCCGCCAATCTTTCTCAGAATGTCAAGCGGGGAATGTATGACAATGCCAAAAGTTGCAAAGTCAACAATGGTGTCCTCCCATTGGGCTACAGAAAATCCGTCAATGGGCTATATGAGATTGATCCTCCGGGTGCTCAAACGGTAAAAGAAATATTTTCCATGTACGGTGATGGAATTCCGGCATCGGCGAGCATACAAACCCTCAATGCCGAGGGGAGAAAAACTTCCGTAGGGAATAAGTTCACGATCAACAGCCTCCATTCTATTTTGAAAAATGAAAGGTACACTGGGGTCTATATTTGGGGCAGTGTCCGCATCGAAGATGGGATCCCGGCAATTATCACCAAAGAAGAATTTGACAGAGTACAGCGAAAAATCAAGAAGCGGGCACAGGCACCGGCATCATCCCGATCGCAAGATGACT
>JBJDZJ010000107.1:0-12093 GCA_051867915.1 Eubacteriales bacterium | reverse complement strand
TTGCCGATCATTATGGCTTCTCTTGACACGGTGGTCAAATATCTGCCGAAACCGTATGTTCAAATGGATGAGTCCTATTCCCGTCTCTTCGCACAATCCAGACAAACAGAGGATGGCGTTTATACCGTTATCATGAACATGGATCGGGACAAAACCTATTCCGGTGTGACGGTAAAATTCCCAAAGACCGGATTGATTGAGAAGTGGGATTTACAAACGGGAGAGGTTTCTTCGCTGACATACGGAGACACCGTTACCGATGACTTTGCGCCAAACGGTGAAATCTGTCTGCTTTTGAAGGATTCACCGAATACATCGTGTCCTACGGCAGATGAACCTTCTCCGGAAGCCGTTATCCCTCAAGGTCCTTTTGCATACGAGCTCAGCGAGCCCAATATCTGTGTTCTGGATATGGCGGAGTATCAGGTAAACGGTCAACGGTATGAAAAAGAGGATGTCATATTGGCAGACCGTCGGATACGGCGCACCTTGGGCTTGCCGCTGAGAGGCGGCGAAATGATACAGCCGTGGTATGCCGCCCGGACCGAGCAACCGATCGTGGGAAATATTGTCCTGCGTTTTTCCTTCCGTATTTCCGATATGCCGTCAAAACTGTATTTGGCTATGGAAACGCCTGAGGCATTTTCGATTTCGGTAAACGGCCACAAAGATGCCGTCCATATGACAACCCGGCGGTGGGTCGACCGATGCTTCGCTGTATTGGAAATCGCTCCGGAAAGTTGTATCATCGGGGAAAATGTCATTGAACTGGAAGCCGGTATGCGAAACAATCTGAATTTGGAAGCGCTTTATTTATTGGGCGATTTCGGTGTGCAATTGGACGGAACCGTATCCAATATTACCAAACGGCCTGCAACCTTGAAAGTCGGTGATATTACTGATCAGGGATTTCCTTTTTACAGTGGGGGAATCACCTACATTCTGCCGGTAAATCCGGATGTACAGAACCTATCGCTGGATGATTATGATGCGGCTCTGATCAAAGTGAAGGGGAACGGAAAAGAGCGACTGCTTTATGCTGCTCCCTATCTTCTGTCGGTGAATGACCTTGTGGAAGACGGAACGCTGAAGCTGGAATACATTCTGACAAGGCGAAACACATTCGGTCCGCTTCATTATAAGCCGCTGAGAGCAGGGGGATACGGTCCGTTCCTTTATACAGAAGAGCGGGAAGACCTCTTACTGCGTCACTCATACGGGTTATTACCCCAGGGCATGACATCGAAAGTATCTCTTCTGTATCCCAAACAAGGTGAAAAGTCCGGGAAGTAATATAACAACCGTATATGAAAACAGGGGCTGACAAAAACAGTCCCTGTTTTCATATTCATCTATCATTACTGTCGGCATCCTTGGTAAACAGGCAGATCTCAGCAAGCTGAAGGGTGCCGCCGGCGTCGTTTGTTACAAAATCCAGACGGTAATAGCGGTAGGCCTGCTCGCCGCCGGTTTCAAAGGCCGTCGGCGTATAGTTGGTTGTGGGCAGTCCGACATTGTCCACCGTATGGATCTCCTGCCAATCGTTTCCGTCCTCCGATCCGTACAGCGTCCACTTGATCGGATTCCGTTCGGGATAGGATTCGGTATCGTTGGCGGTATAAACCACATAATCGGTAATCAGCACCGCCTCCCGCATCTGCCATGTGACGGTGACCGTCTGACCGGATACACAGTATTTGTTGGAGCCGGCGTCACTGCTCTCCGCCAGATTGTCAAACAGGCAATCCACCGTATGCGTCCCTGCCCCGCCGGGGCCGCTGACCGATGCTTTGACAATCTGATCCACAAGGGATACGCATCCTTCGGGAGCGACGCTGTCGGCAAGTCCGGCGCCGGTTTTGTCGTTTGTATACAGCCGGATTTCGGACAGCTGCATATAATCCGCACCCTCCTCTCCATGCAATGACATGCGAAAGTAGGTATAATGAACGGTCTCATCCAAAAGGAATCCCACATAGGCGTAATTTGCCGCAGGCATTCTGTCGGTATTCTCCACCTTATGAATCAGAGTCCAGCTACCGTCCGTTCCGTCCTCGGAGCCGTACAGCTCCCATGTAACGGGATTCCGGTCGGGATAGGTTTCGGTATCGTTTCCCGTCACCAGCGCATAGGCAGACAGGGGGATCTGCCTGGACATAGACCAGACAACCTCAACCCCGTTCTTGGATCCCAGACAGTATTTGCTGCTTTCATACCCATCGAACAGATTGGATGCGCTTTCTTCCGGCAGGAAGGAGTCGGGCGCAGAGATCAGATTGCCGAACAAGCCCGTCAGACTGATATATCCGTCCAGAATGGGATCCGCAAGGAAATCCACCTCATATCTCGGCACCTCGGATTCGATCGGCGGCTGTTCCGGTTCCGGTTGCTGTTCCTGCGGTCTGTATTTTTCGGAGTCGAACTCGACTACGGGGGTTGGCGTCTTGGGTTTGGTCGTCACAACAGGGGATTGCTGTGCAGAGTCCGATCCCGACACTGCGTCCGTCCCCACACCGTTTTCGGAATGAACCGTACAGGATACCAGAGTCATGCCGACAAGAAACAGGGCAAAAACCGATTTTTTCGCCGAAAATTTCATGTGCGCCACTCCTTTCTCATCTCTTGTTTTTTCCATTGTATCATGGATATATGAATATTCCGTGAACTCATTCCGATTTCTTTAGAGGAATCGGAATTTCCTTTTGAAGTTCAAAGGCATAGATCGAAATCTGACTGACCTTTTTATCCGAAAGCGCCTCGATGGCGTCCCGATAGTAGTAAAGCTGATTTCCGTACTCGGCAATCAGATCGGCAATGGCCTGCTCCGGACGGTTTTTGTTTCGGATGCGGTCGGTTTTGTAGTCCACCAGCTTATAACTTCCGTCCGGCAGGAGGAAGAAGCAGTCGATGACGCCCTGCACCAACAGCGAAGCATTCCGGATTTGTTCCGCCAGCTCCCGATTTTCGGTAAAACGGTCTGCCGAACCGGAAACAAGGAATCGGAACTCCCGATGAAGCTCCGGGCTTTCGGTCATCTGTGCAAAAAGATCGGACTCAAAAAAGGCGGGAAGCAGATTCAGTTTCACAAGGGAGGCGTTTTCCTTATTGAGAAATCCCTGACTGAGCAGTCGGGCAAGCTCGGCGGCCGTGCCATATTTTCGGACATTCTCAAAATCGCAGAACTGCATGAACAAATGGGTGGCGGTTCCCCGCTCTGCACCGGTGGCCTCCCGCTCCGACTCCAGAAAAGCAGGTTTGGAATGGAAGGTATGGCGCACCTGTATCGTCTCCTCATCCAGATATGCGGGATGCAGTTCGGACACCACCGCCTTGGACGGAATCAGCACTTCCGCCGCATGGGGATAGACATAGGACAGCCTCTTCTTCAGTTCATCGGAGGAAAACAGAGCTTCCTCGGACAGGAGCGTCCCGTCCGTTTCGGTCGACAGGGGTTCATCGTCGATCTCCTCCCGGAAAGGCCTGCTGTCCCGATCGACTTCAACCGATTCATAGACGAATCGGGGGTCCTTTACTCCGATAGCGGAAAAAATCCAGTCCAGATAGCAGGGATTCTTCATCAGCCGATAAAAATCCGGATCGCCGCCCGATCGGATATCCTTCACCCGCTTTTCGGGATCCTTATCATATCCGGTCAGATACAGCTCCTCCTTGGCACGGGTCAGAGCCACATACAAAATCCGAAGTTCCTCCTCCACCTGATTTGCCAGAATCCGATGGCGCACCGCCCGCCGAAGGGCGGGATCATAGCAGGAATACCCGCTGTCATCCCGAAGTTTGAAGGCAATTCCCATATCCCGATCCAGAAGAAGCGGTTTTTTCAGATCCTCGGTATTGATTTTTTTCTGAATACGGCAGAGGTAGACCACCGGGAACTCCAGCCCCTTGGACTTGTGGATGGACATCAGTTTAACGCAGGGTTTCCCGCCGGCAGGCTTGCCCACAGACGGCCGTTTCTTTCCGTTTTCGGCATCGCTCAGGTATTTCAGGAATCGGTGCAGACCTCGGAAATTACCGCTTTCGAAGGCGTGAGCAAAGGCATAGAACCTTCTGAGCCTGTCTACCGCCTCCTCCCCTCCGTCCGGAGAAGATCGGACAACGGCGGGTAGTGCGGTGGTTCGGTAGATTCTGCGGATCAGCCTGTCCACCGTATTGGCGGCGGCGAAGGATCGGTTCTCCTCCAGCCAGTCAAGGAAACGCTGTCCCTTATCAAAATCCCCGTCGGATGACGACGCTAGCAGAGAGTCGTACAGGCAATGACCCGGATGCTTTTTTCTGAGGACAATCAGATCGTCCAGGGTGATTCCGAACAGCGGGCATTTCATGGCGCCTGCCAGATAGATATCCCGCCTGGGATTGTCGATGGCGCCCAAAAGTGCCAGCATCAGCAGGATCTCGGGACACTCGAAAAAGTCCTCGTCGGCGCTGTTTTCGGTGGCGATTCCCCGTTTATTCAGTTCCCGCTCGAAAATCGGAATATTGTTCTCGGTAGAGCGAAACAGAATGGCAATCTCGTCGGGCGATCTGCCGTTTTGAATCTGTTTGGCAATCTGATAAGCCACATATGCCGCCTCGGGGTCAAAGTTTTCATCCCGCTCGCCGCTGACAAGCGTGATCTCCACCGGTTTTCCAAGGTTCGGGTCCCCGTTCTGTGGGAAGCGCAGTGCATCATCTGCGCTGACATAGGGGACTCTGCCGCTTCCCGACGGGAACAGGCAATCGAACACCAGATTGGCAAAATCCAATATGGGTTTGCGACTGCGGAAGTTGTGGGAAAGGAAGATTCGTCCGCAGGTACCGGGATTTTCGGGGTCATAGTCGGGAAATGCCGTCCGATAACCGGCAAACAGATCGGGGACAGCCCCCCGGAAGCTGTAAATGGACTGCTTGATGTCCCCCACCATAAAGCGATTTTCTCTTGAAATCGCCTTGAAAATCTCGTCCTGAAGACGGTTGGAGTCCTGATACTCGTCGATGTAGATCTGCTCATACCGCTTTGAAACCGCCACTGCCGTCGGAGTCGGTTTTCCGTCCCGCACCAGCAGACGGTAGGCATATCGCTCCAGATCGGCAAAATCCAGCATTCCCATCCGCCTCTTTTCGGCGGTGTAGGATTCATCAAAACGGGAAAGCAGATGATAAATGCCAAAGCACAGCTTTGCCGACAGATCGGCGGCGACTTTGTGATCGCTCTCACTTTGCTTGAAGCATTCATTGATCAGGTCATTCACCGCATCCTTCGCTTCCGTGCGAAGAGCGATGGCGTCGTCATAGATTGGGGTCTTATTCCTGTTTATAGGCAGCCGTTCAAAGGTCAGAGCGGTAAAAAGCTGTGCCTGACGGACGGGATCGGGTTCGGTCAGAATGCGCTCCATGCGCTCAAGCTCCGTCTGAAGCATTGCAATCGTACCGGGCGGATCCACCGAGGGGTCCAGCCTGCCGTAAGCAAGGCGGCATTTGGAAACGAAATGCCCGAGCAGATCCAGCATGGTTTGTCTGATTTCCCTTCCGAACTCGCTGTCGGTCATGCCATTGTCCCGCACCTGCTGCAATTTTTCCGCCGACATCCGGACAAATTCCACGCCCTCGGGATAGGAGGACACCCGATCATAGATATTCAGCAGTCGGCGTCCGAGGTCGTTATCCCGCAAAAGGGTAAAATTACGCACCAATTGATGGAATTCGGGATTCTTTTCCTCATACAGGTCGCAAAGAAGCTGTTCCATTTCCTGTTCTTTCAGCAGGGACACCTCTGCGTCGTCTCCGATTCTCGGAGAGGCGGGAAGCCCCAGCTCGGTAAAGTGATCGGACAGAAGTTGGAGGCAGAAGCCGTCGATGGTGGAAATCTGCGCCCGATCCAGCTCCAGAAGCTGTCGGCGCAGTCTGGGACTTCCCTGCTCCTCCCCCATTTTCTCGGTGATCGCCCGTGAAATCTTCGCCTTCAGATCGGCGGCGGACGCCTTGGTAAAGGTCACGATCAACATTTTCGTGATGTCAACCGGATGCTCCTCCGAAATCAGAGCTTCGATGACCCGTCGGGTGAGAACGGTGGTTTTTCCCGATCCCGCCGCCGCGCAGACCAGCAGATCGCACACCGGTGCGGCAATGGCATTCTTCTGTGCCTCGGTAAAATTCGGCTTTGACATACCGTCACTCATCCCTTTCCGTTTTTCCGTGGATTTCTGCATGTAAGGCTCTTGGGTTCATCGGTCGGTTCCCCCGACGCCTGTACGCACCCTGCACAGTTTTTTCAGATCGCAGTATTTGCAGGGATTTTGCACCCGTTTGTTCTGCAAAGGAGAGGCACACGCCTTTCCGCTTGCCATTTCTCTTCCGATTTCTGCGATTTTTTCCTTGATTTCGTCCAGAAGTCGGGCAAAATCTTCTTTTGTGGCAAGTGATTGACTGACTCTCGGAACGCCCTTCTGAGTCAGTTTCACGGGGATGTACTTGCCTTCCAGATCCCGATCCATGGCACGAAGAACTTCCAGATCGTTCAGAAGCAGTCCGTTTCTGGCAATCTTGTTTTCCAGAAGGGACATCCGATCGGTGGCATTGACCTGGGGTTCGTCCGCCGGAATTTCAGGCGCTCTTGCCACATAGTACAAAATCCCGGCAGGCAGAAGCTCTTCCCCATTCTGACAGCCGACCCCCTCCAGAAAGGCTTTTTCGTCGGTTGCGCACAGAGAGAACAGATAGATCAGCATTTGCAGATTCAGACCCAGTTTCAGGTCCTCGGTCGAAAAATTCTTGGCTCCCGTCTTATAATCAACCACCCGAAGATAGACCTTATTCCCGGTATGATAGCTGTCCACACGATCCACCCTTCCGTAGATCGAAATAGTCCGACCGTCCCCGAGGGGAACCGTCAGGGGTGCAACATGTCCGGGTTCTTTATCTATGGGATATTCGGCAAATTTCGGCTCAAACTCAGAATTCCGGAACTCGCCGATCAGATTGGATAGGAACAAACGGCAGAGAGCGGTAAGCCTTTCAAAAAGGAATTCCAGACGCTCAGTGGTTTTACCCCGAACGATCTGCCCCCGATAGCGTTTGACCGACAGATCGGCAAGCTCGGACAGGGTCTGATCGTCCAGCTCCTTGACGCTCCGCCCCTCCAGAAGAAGGAGAAAGTTTTCAAAGACGCTGTGCATGAAATTTCCCACATCCCTTGACTCAAAGTCGTCGGTAACCGGTTCTCTGAGTCGGAGAATGTTCTTGGCATAATAGGAGAAGGGACATTTGACGAAGTTCTCAATTCTCGCCTGGGTCAGATTCAGCCCCCGCTTCATCAGGAGATCGGCGGTATCCTCGGACAGACGGCAGTTCTGCTCTCCGATGGGAAGACCCAGCAATCGGATCCGGTCGTTATACTCGGGTGAATCGGCAAGCAGGTGCAAAATCTCGATGCCCGTCGGGCTGTCGGGATGCCCGGCGGCATACTCGAAGGCGGTATTGGCTCCCCGGATCAGTTCTCCGGGCGAAATATCGGAAAAAGACTTCGTTTTCAACTCCGGAAACAGCGACTGAACGGCGAACACCGCCACCGACGGGTTCAGATCGGCATGATAGGACAGATGCAGGGCCTCGGAAGGTACCGACAGAGCACGGTAAACGCCGTACAGCTCCTTTGCCGCCTGAATCTCGCTGTTTTCCTCCAGTTCCAGTCCCAGAATCTCCAGCCGCTGTCGGTCATCGTCCCCGAAAACAGAATCCTCGGTGACGGCAGCGGGAAAGACCCCTTCGCAGAGTCCCAACAGGAAGGCATGACGGACACCCGGCTTATGGAGAAGACCCGGATCCCCCAGTATCACCTCATCTGCCCGAGCAGGAATCTTTCCGATATCCACACTGTCGAAAACGGTGAACAGCAGATCGGAGTAGCCGGTCGCCTGTACGGTCAGATCGCCTGCCACCGTCACCAGATCGTCCATGGCAGACAGAATGGCATCCCAGACCTGAACACACTCCTGCGCTTCGGCAAGCCGTCCGGCTTGGCGAAGCTCCTCTTCTTCCCGATCCAGCTGATCGGGAAGCTTCATCTGCATTAAGAAATCATATAGAGCCTCGGATGCCCGACGGACAGTAGGTGCCTCCCGAAAGACATCCTGAAGGCGGATCAACGGCTCTGTCAGCCGTCTGCGCAGTTCTTCCAAACGGGTCAGTTCACACAGACTGTCCTCCGAACATTCGGAGGAAAAGCCCTCGGGATTCATGCTCCACGGATCTTCCTCATACCACTGTCTGCCGCTGATATTCCATGTGGTAGCATATTCTTCCAACAGATCGCAGTCCTGACGGTCCAGACCGCAAAGTCCGCTTCGGAGGTAGGAAATCACATCCTCATATCGCCAGTTACCGCCCACAATAGAGAGAGCCGCTCCGATCAGACGAATCTGGGGCTTCATCCGAAGTCGGGTTCGGGTGGATGAAAAGCAGGGGATTCCGTATTTTTCAAATGCCTGATCGAGAATACCCTCATAAGAGGGGGTAGAACGCATGACCACGGCAATCTCCCGATAGCGCACGCCCTCCTCCTGCACCAGCCTGGCGATTTCGCAGGCAACCGCCTCCGCCTCCGCATAGATATCAGCGGCAGATGTCAGGGTGATGTCCTTCGGGACATCGGGATACCACTCTTTTCCGAAATTCCAGATGTGATCGGTCAGAAAGCGAAGTTCCTCGCTTTTGACCCCTTTTCTGCCCTCCAGCACTTCCGGCGGCAGGACTTCACAGCCGCACTCCGAAATCAGCCGACCGATCAGCCGTTCGCTGCGCTTGATATTGCCGTACATTTCCCCTCGCTCGTGAGGCAGGCAGGGGACGCTGACCGTCACATTCTCCGCCTGACGGAGAATGTGACGGATCATATCGGCTTCCTGAGGAGTATAGCTGTCAAATCCGTCGATATAGACCTGCATCCCGGCAAAAAAATCGTGATTTTCCAGAAGACCTGCCGCACGGGTCAGATCCTCTTCGGGATTGTCATAATTTTGGTGGAGCAGATGCAGATCCAGCGCATAGATCCGCGCCAGATCATTGAGCTTTCGCTTCAGACGCTCGTCGGATCCTGTCAACAGCTCCGCAGAATGCTCCAGATCCTCGGGAGAGATCCTGCAGCGCTCCAGCTCCTCGACGGTCTTCTGCATCAGGGAGAGAATGGACAGATCGTCCAGAGACAGATTCCCATATTCCTCCAACACATCGGAAAGGGTACGGATTGCCCGCCACATGACCAGCATCTTGGCACCCTTTCCGATATAGTGATAGCACAGTCCCCCGAATCGGCGGAAAATCCGGTTGCACAGTCTGGAAAAGCCCGCCGCCTCTACCGAGAAGCCCGTGATCTTTTCCTCGCAAATCCGCCGTTCGGATTCAAAAACCTGTTGATCCGGGACTAAAAGCAGGACCTTGCGTCCTGCTTTTGCGTCCTGCCTGATCCGTTCGTAGAGCAGAGTGGTTTTCCCGCTCCCTGCTCTTCCGTATACAAGCTGCACCATGATCTGTCGTCCTTTCCTTCATCGTGGATCCAACGGAGTTGCCCGCAGACAGATTTACACATCCACCTCTGCCATATACTTATACCCGTTTTCCGCAATATACTTCTTTCTTGCCTCCAGATTGTCCCCCAGAAGCATGTCCAGAATTTTTGCGGTTTCTGCGGCGTCCGCCTCGCAGACCCGGATCAGCCGACGGGTGGCGGGATTCATGGTAGTCTGCCACATCATTTCCGGCTCGTTCTCGCCAAGACCCTTGGATCGCTGGATGGTATACTTCTGCCCCGATTCCTCAAGCTGCTTTACGATGGCGATCCGCTCACGCTCGTCATAGGCAAAATAGGTGTCGCTCTTGGTATTGATCTCAAACAGAGGAGACTCGGCGATATAGATTTTGCCCATCTTCAGCAGGGTGGGAAGCAGACGGTAAAACAGGGTCAGAAGCAGGGCTCTGATCTGATAGCCGTCCTCGTCCGCATCGGTGCAGATGACAATCCGATTCCATTTCAGCTGATCGGGGCTGAACAGGGACAGATTCTTGTCTTTATGCTTGATCTCCACACCGCATCCGATGACCTTCAGAAGGTCGGTGATGATCTCGCTCTTCATAATCTTCTCATAAGAGGACTTCTGACAGTTCAGCGTCTTGCCGCGCACCGGCATGATCGCCTGAAACTCCGCCGATCTGCCCAGCTTACAGGAGGTCGCCGCACTGTCTCCCTCCACGATATACAGCTCCCGGACATTGGGGTCCTTGGAACGGCAGGAAATGAACTTTTCCACCCGATTTGCCACATCCGTGTTGCCGGTCAGCTTCTTTTTGGTCATGTCCCTTGCCGCCATGGCACTTTCCCGGATGGTTCGGTTGGCAAGAATCCGATCGGCGATCCGATCGGCGTCCATGGGATACTCGGTGAAGTAGCTTTCCAGTTCCGATTTGAACATCTCGGTCATGGCCTGCTTGATGAACTCGTTGTCGATCTTCTTCTTGGTCTGGTTTTCGTAGGAAGTGGTGGTGGAAAAGCTGCTGGTCACCAGAACCAGACATTCTTCAATATCACTGAAATTGATCTTATTGTCGGTCTTTTTATAGCGATTGGTATCCTTCAAAAACTTGTGGATGGCAGACAAAAAGGCCGATTTTGCCGCATCCTCCGGGGATCCGCCGTACTCCAGCCAGCTGGAATTGTGATAGTACTCGGTCGCCGACACGGTGGCGTCGGTGAAGCAGAAGGAAGCCTCGATGAGCAGTTTGTACTCGGGAAGATCGGCACGGTCCCTGCCCTTGGTTTCTCTGCGGACGGTTTTGGGCTCGGTAATCGCCTTGCCCAGCGACAGCTCCCGCACCCGCTCTTCGATACCGGTTTCGTAGTAGAATTCCTGCTCAAAGACGCTGTCGTCCTCATTTTCGTATTTCAGGATAAAACGGACGCCGGCGTTGACCACTGCCTGCCGCTTCAGGGTCTCGACAAAAAACTCCTTGGGCATATCAATGGACTTGAAAACTTCCAGATCGGAGCGCCAGCGAATAACGGTTCCGTGCTTTTTGGCAGAACTTCTGGGAATATCCTTGACCGTCAGTTCTCCCACCGGATTGCCCTTTTTGAAGTGCATGGAGGACACCTTTCCGCCGCTGTAAGAGTAGACATCCATATATTCGGAGGAACACTGGGTGGCGCAGGCGCCCAGTCCGTTGGTACCCAGCGAATACTGATAGGCAGAGTTGTCGCTGTTGTTCTGATATTTGCCGCTGGCATACAGCTCGCAGTAGATCAGGTCCCAGTTATAGCGTCCCTGCTTCTCGTTCCAGCCCATGGGAACGCCCCGTCCGTCGTCCTCCACCTCTACCGACTTGTCCTTCCAGATGGTGATGCGGATGACATTTCCGTATCCCTCTCTCGCCTCGTCCAGCGAGTTGGACAGAATCTCAAAAAAGGCGTGCTCACAGCCTTCCAGTCCGCTGGTTCCCAAAAACACTTCGGGTTTCTTGCGGACACGGTCGGCCCCCTGCAAACTTTCTATGCTGTCGTCGCCGTATTCGATTGTCTTGCTCTTTTTTGCCATTTATCTGACCATGCCTTTCTGATTTTCATATATTCGGGTATTTTCATTTCTAATCATCGCAAAACGGCGGTTCGTGCCGCCGAGACGAATTTTCAAAGTAGTCGCTCGGGTTGTTCGGGGGTGATTCTCTATATGCGACTGCTTCGGTCTCCTCATTTCTTCGGAAAATTCGGCGCTTTTGCACCGCAAAACGGCGGTTCGTACCGCCGAGACGAATTTTCATAATAGTCGCTCGGGGTTGTTCGGGGGTGATTCTCTATATGCGACTGCTTCGGTCTCCTCATTTCTTCGGAAAATTCGGCGCTTTTGCATCGCAAAACGGCGGTTCGTACCGCCGAGACGAATTTTCAGAGTAGTCGCTCGGGGTTGTTCGGGGTTAATACCTTACATGCGACTATTTTATCATTTTTTCAATCAAAAGTCAAGTCTTTGTATAAAGAAAATCCCGCCTGCACGGTATGCACAAGTCCGTTAAAAACGGACAATTGAAAAAAAGAGCCTCCTATGGTAGAAT
>JBJDZJ010000106.1:0-12170 GCA_051867915.1 Eubacteriales bacterium | reverse complement strand
ATCACTTTTTCCACTCCTCTTGCGGTTTTGGTCTCACATCTATTGTAACACTACAGGAGGGGTTTGTTGTATTTGCACAAAACCACTTGACAAAAGACGAAATATATGCTACAATTATGTATAATAATCAGTATTTTTTAACCATAACACACCGTAAAGCAATGTTACGGCGATTTACATGGCAAGCGGCAGCTGTCCGACATCCTATGAAAGGGCAAATATGGACAAGATTCGAATTACAAGTCATGATTGGAAAAATCGGGGGACAGTGATGCATTTTTTGACTCCCGATATATTTTACCCGAAGGTTTCAGTTGAAGAATTGTTTACGGATAAAGTTACGGTCCCCATGGCGAAGGCAAGAGAAAGCTATCAGTCCTATTTGAATTCCGTTAAACATAATATCAATAGCAAATTGCTGAAACTGTATATGGGGGAGGCTCCTTATTTGGATCATGAAGATCAGAAATTGCATGATTTTATGATCAGACAACTGGTATATGATGGAGCGGCGCAGGGTTCCAAAAAAGGAACGGATCATATCCGCTTGATTCTTGATGCACACAACGGATATGATTACGAATTGCTTTTTGACAATTTGCAATACTTTCGTGCAGAAAATGCACTATACGAATTTTCGACGCAGAGGAGCTTCGGCGAAATCGTTTTGTGCGAAATCGGGGTTATTGATGATATTCAGGGATGCAATTTTATAAGCTGTTGGACCTCCGGAGGATGCGAATTTTCCATTTGGTTCAAAAAATTCAATTATAGGGTCATTGCTCAAAAAACAAAGGAATAAATTCGCCGCATTCACTCATGCATTGTGCCTGCAATGGATCTTCTATATAAATGTTTGGCAACATGCTTTTCCAAAACTGTACTACGAAATCATAAGTATGCGTGTTTTAATGTAATCATCGAATTTGCTGATTTGATAAAATAAAACAAAATTTAATACAAAGTGAGGTTTTTTATGTATTCCGTTTTGGCAAATATTATGAAGCAACAGAAATGGGTTGCCGTTTATTATGACGATAATCCAAACGGCAGTTTTGATTTCGGAAAGATTCTCGCCGTGGATGAAAACACGGTTTTGCTCTATTCGCTTTCACCCAACGGCGAGTATGACGGATACGAACTGCATCAGACGAGTTCTGTTGTCCGCGTGGAAACGGACAGTCAGTATGTGGACAAAATGATGAAATTGCAATCCGATCATCTCCCGAAACCCTTTGTCATTCCCGATTCCTGTGACGATCCGGTTTCCGAAGTCCTGACCGGCATATCCTGCGATACGATAGCGGTAAGACGAATCCAAAAACTCAGTCAAATCAATTCGGGAAACATCTGATTTCACCGGAAACACGAAAAAAACTCATATAGGTTTCCTCCCTGTCCGAAGGCGGGGAGGGTGAACTGCACTTCCCTTTCGGTCAATCCGTTTCAAAAGAATCCACAAACTGCAACGGGTTCCTCTTTTATTGGTACGCTCACAGAATCTATGTTTCTTGAACAGGAGGCAACAAAATGAAGCAAGCTGCAAAGGGTTCTGTCTAGGTCCAAAGGCTGATTTGTGTTTCGTCTGCTATAATCGTCGTGGCAGGATGTCTGGCAGGGTGCGACCCCGACAGATATGTGGGTTCATACAAAGATGACTATACGATCGCAGTCAGTACCGTACCGGGGATCAGATACGATCACGGAAACGATTTCTATCTGCTTGAAACAGATGATTTCGGAAGAAAGCTGTATTGGGGAGATGAACCCGCTTTACTCTATGATAATTATTATTTGAGGATGCTGATCATCGTTCAGTTTTCCGATGATGAAGAGGTTGGTTATTACGATGATGTCTGCTATCTGCAATGTCCTTTTTTGAGCGGTGATATCAATTCGATTGATACAGATGGAGACTATAAAACAAAAGTAGCGACCTTCGTTTCTGAGTATATTCCCGAGGATGAATTAACAGAATTCAAGAAGCAAAACGACTGGGGAAAAGAGCTTTCTGCCGATAAATGCACAAAAAAGAGCTTGATAACATATCGCAGTTATCCTGTTTCACAACAGGATATGGCAGATATTCTCGGCACAGCGATTCCCGGAGAGAAGAACACTGCGATATATCTCTCCGAATACACCGGATACGATCTGTATTTCGTCATGAATCAGGATGGCGGGTATTCCGAAGCCTCGGCCAACTATATTGTTGCAATAAAGGATCGGCAATTGGTGCAGTACGAGGAAATTCCGGATCGCTTTCATTGCAATGATCTGATCCGTGAATTCAAACAGCAGCTGGAAATCTGACGGTCATACTCATCTGCGTGATGGAGCAGACGAATACTTTGATCAGGAGGTTACACTTTCATGAAGTGTCGGTATACGGAAGAGGTCCTGAACCATTTTGTGTATGATCGGTATGAGGGTCCACAAAACGGTAAAGAAAAGAAGAAACGACATCCGGCATGGGTTGCCGCCGGTCTTGCTCTGTTTTCTCTTTCGGTCATTATTGTCAGGCTCAGTTATGCCGGAATCGAATGGTTCGACTGGATTTACTTTTCATTCTTTATTTTGCTGACTGCGGTCGGTTTAGTAGGTGTACGGCAGATAAATTCGCTTGCAATACAGCAAATCGGATACAGTCTGCTCATCCTTCTGAGTTTGTTGCTGAACCTTTCACTATACGAACTGTTCCGGGTAATATTGCCTTACTATCAAGTAATGGAATGGGGATATTTGGTACTCCTTCTACTATGTATTGAAATCATTTGTACCGTTGCCCTCGTCCGTTATCGACTGATTTATGATTGGTACCGTCAAAAGCGGTCAGGGGGGCGAATTTCAGGCAGTATTTTTGGGGTTGTTCTGGCCGCAACGTTCGGCACATACTTCATGCACCTTGCACGGTCGGGCGGCACAGATTCACTTATGGGAATCTCTTGTCTGCTGGCGATTCTCCTTCTTCTCCTCTGCACACCGTGTGCAACCGTATGCTTTGCTAAGTTGTACTACTATTATCGCTACCTGAGAACTTCCGAAACATCTGAAAAATAATCTCCACCTAGAACGCCTCAAACGACTTCACCGAATGAAAAACACGAGAAAAACAAGAAGATGATGATGGTTACCACCCGGGAGATTCTGTCATAAGGTGATTATATGATTCAAAAAAGCATGTGGAACTGTCTTAAATTGGACTCATATGATGTGGAAATACCATTTTCAAAATCAAAACAGCGATTATCGGTTTATTACGGGTAAACAGCATTTCATCAGACACACCTATGGAAAATCTCGTTGTGAACCAATCAAAGCTACTGTCTCTCGATGTGAATTTTTACATAAGTTTTCAATTTGACGGTGAAAAACTGACCGCCATCTCAATGTCACCGGACGGGACTTTAGAAGGCCCTGCTTTGAATTCCCGATATAACGAAATTCAAAAAGCCTTGGTGAACAAATTGGGACATCCTCATAATCCTCTGCGTTCAATTATGAATTATTTGGATCCCGATAGCCGTTCAAACTGCTGGCAGAGTAATGGAATCAGAATTGAACACGATCTTCAGAATCGGTTTGGAATGGAAGAGATTGTTACAATAGAGTTATGACGCACCTGATTTGGGATGTCATCGTCGGCGCAACGAGGCGGTCGGGCAGTTCCGGGGAACATAGCAGTGTAATATTCCGTATACAGACCGGGACAAAAGCGGCTTCGGTACTGTTGATCGACCACCCATGAACAGAAGTATGAACCTTGGTAAAGGAGTTCATCTCATGAAAAGAATTGTAAACTATTGCAATGAAGGTTTATTCGGAAATAAAATACATATCTTTCGTGGCGAGTCATACTATTTTTGCATTACATCAGATCGTGGCGAGACATCTTATTGGCTAATTGACTCAGAACTTGACTATTGCTATCCAATAAATACATACATGAAAAAAAACAACTTTCAATATTGTTTTGATGAGGAATATGACGAACTTGATTTTACTATTGATATTGACACCGAAAAATCCGGCAGAACCCGCTGTCCGGAATTTTTAGCTGATCTTATCCGCAATCGGTTGAGCGGCTGATTTCAAAAAATCCGGTTTTACATGCTTTTCCTTGATAAAAACAACATCCGCTTTCCTTCCCGTCGTACGGCGGGAAGTTTTTGTCATATTTGTACAAAATCGCTTGACAAAATACCGCATGTCTGTTATAATTATCCATATGATAAATTTCCCTGTCGACGGTGACAATCTCAATTCAGACAATGAAAACAAAAGCGGCGAAAGCCCCGAAACGGAGAACCCGATTATGGACAAACATCAATCAGGCATTTTGATCTATGTATCGCTCAAACACCCGGGCAATGTGACCAAAAAGGTCAGGGAATACCCGTTCTTTCTGGAGCAGCGGCCCCACACCTTCCGGGAACTGATCGAAGAGTCGGTACGCACCTGCCTTGCATCCTATAAAACCCGGGCGAAAAGTGCCGAGACTTTGACCCCTCTATCCGAGGAACAGTGGAACGGAATGCGGGAGGTCGGAAAATTCGCCTTCGGCGTTCATTACAACACAAATACAACAGACGAAGCAGAGGCGATCCAAATCGCCATAGATGCGGTGACAGACGGTCTTGTCCGTGTCTTCAAAGGTCAAAACGAACTGAAAGACCTTGACGGGCCGATGGAAATCGCCGAAGGCGACGGGTTTACCTTTGTCAGACTCGTGATGCTTTCGGGTAGTATGTGGTAAAGGAGAACATATATGGCAGATACCGGACACGAAGAGGCGGCAAGAAAAAAGGCTCTTGCCGATGAATATGCAAAAAAGATCCGCATAAGAGAGCAGAAACTCAAGGAAACCCTGAGCGATGAGCAATTGGATTTTATCAAGACATACGGTCATACGAATACGACGATCTTTTCGGACCTGATGAACGCCCTGCACAATCCCGATATTCTTCCCTCCGAATACATCCGTTCCAAAATGAATTGGATGTTCGGCACCGTTATTGCCAAGCGGGATCGGGATGCGATTCTTTATTTTGCCGATCGGATGAAGGAATACCCCTATTCCGATACCTGGTTCCGCCGCTCCTTCCGTGCAAAGGATCGGTGTGCCTACGGTATGAAGACCGTCTGGATGATCCGCAGATTTTCATTGGACCTGCTGACGGATGCGCCGCTGGATCAGATTCTGAACAGAGAACTTCCCGAAGACCAGCAGGCCTATCTTGACGAATACAAACGGCAAGGCCCTGCCTACTGCGAATGGCAGGTAGCGTATGCACTGGATCAGCACAATACCGGAGCAGAGGAAGCCATCCGGCGGATTCTGACCGAAGAAAACGGTTCGGGCATGTTAAGCATCGCACTGATCCGAGGCATTTTTATCAGCCAAAGATCCGATTTTCATGAGCTTCTGGGCAGACTGCTCCTTGCGGCAAGACTTCAGGAGGGTCTTCGTCAGTCTATTTGCGAGAACGCCGACTGCGGATGCGCCAATGGGTTTATCACCATTCTGAAGGTCATCGACGAAAACAATCTGATCCGTTTTTCGTCGGTCAAGCGGGCTGTGGGCTGTTGGACCGGTCTTATTTCCAACATTGCGCAGTCAAATATTCCGAAGGATACGGAACGAATCAGCGGCAAGACGGTTCGCCTCATCTGCGACTGCCTCTGCAATCCGACTGTCCGCACACAGTATCTTACATCCGAAGATGCCATGCAGATCTATATTGCGCTCTGGAGCCTTGGCTTTGACAGCGTGGAATCTGCCATCGGAGAAATCGCCCGGATTGCAGAAGGCGGTTCCCGTCATCAGCTTCTGGTTGCGGGATATTTTTCGGAAAATCTGGATCTGCCCTATATTTCCCACAGGATAGCCAAAAGGGTTTTGCGTCTGCACCGGGATCAGGATGATGTCCTCGCCGTTTGGCTGCCCTCGTTTCTGCCCGAAAGGGTCTATATCCTGATGGATAATGTCCTACACGGACAGCCCCTCGACTTCCATACCCGGTTTGACAGCAGGGAGGAGATTAGCGAGTTCTTCCGGATGATGAAGGACTTATATTCATCCTTGTCGGGCAAATCCAAAACCTTCTCGCCCTGCGTTTTCCCGTGGCACAGCGTCACGGTGGACAGGGGTGATTTTGCGGAAATTCTCTGCATTCTTGCGGCGCTGTCGGGAGAAGACGAGAAGATCGACGGGGTCTGCGGTCTGATTAAGGAATGCGACTCCAATCGGCGGCAGTTCTATATCACGGCATTGCTTCAAAATCCCCATACGGAGATTCAGCGCCGACAGGTTCTGGAAGGACTTTGCGATAAAGAAACCTATAGCCGGAAAAGCGCCTATGATATCGCCGTACAAATGCAGTGGACCGAACCGGAAATTCATACCGTCGAGGGGCATCTTCGCCTGAAAGGGGCTGACATCCGTAAATATGCGATGGAGCTTCTGATGCGTCAGGAGGATGCGTCGCTTTGTGCAAGCATCAACCGCCTGCTGGACAGCAGGAGCGAGGATATGCGGCTGGGCGGTCTGGATCTGCTGGTCCGTCTGAAAAAGGACGAAAAGCGGTGCAGACTGACGGACGGATTCCGCCAAAGGCTTGCCGAACGGGCAAAGGCAGACGATCTGCCCTCCAAAGAGAAGATTCTGCTGGACACGCTGGTTCCCGCTTCCGAAGCGGTATCCGCCAAAGAAGGTCTTCTCTTTACAAAGGACGATCACTATCTTCCCACCGAGTTTGATGCCAAATATACCGAGCTTTGCGCCTATACCTTCGCCGACTATTTTCCGGATTCCAAGCTACCCGAACTGATTCTCGGAAAGAAGAGCGGAAAATCCCTCATAGAAAGGCTCAAAGAGACTGTCACAGATTCTTTCGCCTGCAAATCCTCAATAGAGACCGCACAGGATCTGATGTCGCTCTCCGAGTTTATCGACAAACACAAAACAACCGAATTTGTCTCCTCCTCCGGGGAAACCATGCTGATTTCCAATGTCCGCTCTCCCTATGAGTTTCGGTGTCCGGACGGCTCGATCCCCCTGCCCGATCTTTGGACAAAATGGGCTCAGAGCAACGGTATCACCAACAGTCGGCTGGTTCGGGCGATGGTTCTGTATTCAGCCTATGTACCAAAGACCGACTTTTCCGAAGCCTGCGAGGATGTGATTCGAACCGTCTTCGGAGCGGGATTTGAGTGCGGAAAAAAACTGCCGTATGACATCGTAATCCGGCAGCTGCTGAATGCGTTCTGTGATACTGTGCCGAAGGACGATCGCACCCGGATGGCATCTGCCCTGGCGCTCTGGTTTATTCGATGTGTCCCCGACGACAGGGTCCTGGTTCCTGTGCCCGATCCGAGACAACGGATGCAACAGAGAACGGCGCATCTTCTTGCACATTCCCAACTGTTCCGCATATATAGTTGGATGGAATGCAAAAATTCCCCCGATTTGAAGCATGTCTTTCCTTTGGCAGTGGCTTCTGCGGAGCGATGTGCAGACGCCATCAAAAAGAATCAAAAACCCGATATTGCCGACGAAACTCCCTTCGGTATCTTCTGTTATCCGACACCGAAGCGTTATCCCTCCGTGTTGCTGATGCCGGATGGCATCCCAATGAAACTGCCGGTCGGCGTAAATGCCTACCTGTTTGCTGCCTATCAGGGGATTCTCACAAAAGCCGGGCTGTACGAATACTTACTGGATTCCGACCACATCCGGGAAGCGATGGAGGTTGTCACCTCGGTCACTTCCTGCCTGTATGACAAGGGGAAGACCGTATTGAGTCACGACCACTATTACGGCGCTCGCCTGACACGCAGGGTTCGGGAATTTCTCGGGAAAACAGAGGAACCCTCCGAAGATGATCGGAAGCTCCTTGCCTTCGTTGCAGAGGTGTACGAAACGGTCATTCCCATCGTACTGTCCGCCGAGCTGTCCCGAGGCGACAGCCCGACGGCGTATTCCAAGGGTATTCAAGGAATTGCACGGATCTACGGTGCCAAAACCTTTGCCGGCATCCTGTCTGCCATGGGCAGCGACACCATTCAGAGGAACACCTTCTTCGGTTGGAATGATGCAACCGACCGCAAAAGCACCCTCAGTTACCTGCTGTCGGTCTGCATTCCCGAGGACGGGGACACAGCCGATACCCTTCGCAGCGCCTTAGAAGGCAGGAAGATTCCGACCAAACGGCTCATCGAAGCCGCGCTATACTCGCCCGAATGGATTCCCATCATCGGCAGATATCTGAAGATCGACGCTTTTGAATCGGTATGCTACTACTTTATGGCGCACATGAACGAAAAGTTTGACGGCAAGCGGAAGGCGATGATTGCCAGATTCACGCCCCTTTCCGAAGACGAACTCAATCTCGGTGCCTTTGACATCAACTGGTTCCGATCGGCATATGACGCCATCGGCGAGAAGGAATTTAATCTGATCTACGATGCCGCCAAATATATCACCGACGGTCCCAAGCACTCCCGTGCGAGAAAGTATGCGGATGCGGCCCTCGGCAGGCTTGATGTGTCAAATACCGAAAAGGCGGTGTCCGACAAGCGGAACAAGGATCTGCTGATGGCCTATGCGCTGATTCCCCTTGAAGGGGAGGACGATATCTGCCGACGCTATCTGTTCATCCGAAAATTCCAGAAGGAGAGCAGGCGGTTCGGCTCCCAGCGGGCCGTCAGCGAGGGAAAGGCGGCAGAAATGGCGCTGAAAAATCTGGCGACCAACGCGGGATACTCGGACACCGTGCGCCTGATTCTGCGGATGGAGACCAAAATCATCGACGACAGCCGTTCGCTCTTTGAGGAGAAGATCATCGACGGCGTATCCTTCCGAATCGTCTTTGACGGAAACGGAAAAGCCAATCTTGCCATAAAGAAGGACGGAAAGGATCTGAAGGGCATTCCCGCAAAGCTCAAAAAATATGAGACGGTTCTTGCCCTCAGTGAAATGATAAAGACCCTGACCGAGCAATACCTGCGCATCAGAATCATGCTGGAGCAGTCCATGGAAGATCAAACGGCGTTCACTCCGGAAGAGCTTTCCGAACTGTCTGCCCATCCGGTGGTCAGCCCGATGCTGAAAAATCTGGTGTTGATTTGCGGGGATACGGTCGGATTCCTTTCGGAAAAGGGGCTTTCCGACGATACGGGTGCGATTCATGCGCTTGACCCCGATGCACAGGTCAGAATTGCCCACCCCTTTGACCTTTACGGGAAGGGATGCTGGCGCAATTATCAGCAGATTCTTTTTGAAAGCAGAATCGTTCAGCCCTTCCGACAGGTTTTCCGTGAGCTTTATATCAAGACTGCCGACGAAATCGGAACCGATCATTCCCTGCGATATGCAGGCAATCAGATTCAACCTACCAAGACGGCGGCTGTACTGAAGAGCCGTCGCTGGGTTGCGGATGTGGAAAACGGCCTGCAGAAGGTGTACTACAAGGAGAACATCGTAGCACAGATCTATGCTCTCGCCGATTGGTTCTCGCCCGCCGAAATTGAGGCACCCACCCTTGAATGGGTCTGCTTCTCCGACCGCAAAACGGGGAAAGAGATCCCGATCTCCGATGTTCCCGACATTATCTTCTCGGAGGTCATGCGGGATGTGGACCTTGCCGTCAGCGTAGCACATGCAGGTAAAGTGGATCCCGAAACCAGTCACTCCACCGTGGAGATGCGTGCGGCGATCCTGTCCTTTGTACTGCCCATGTTCGGCATCGGCAATGTGAAGATGGAGACGCATCACGCCATTATCGAGGGCAGGCTTGCCGACTATTCGGTCCATCTCGGAAGCGGCGTCGTTCATCAGATCGGCGGGGCAATGATTCCCGTCCTGCCCGTTCATTCCCAACACAGAGGCAGGATCTTCCTGCCGTTTACCGACGACGATCCCAAAACCGCCGAAATCATTTCCAAGGTGCTGTTATTTGCAGAGGACGACAAGATCAAGGACCCCATGATCCTGTCTGCCATCCGTAAGCAGTCCCAATGAAAAAAATTCCCGACACGGAAACAAGTGTCTCGTGTCGGGAACCTTCGCCTATACCAGCTGACCGGGCAGTTTCAATTTCACTTTCGGCGGGAATTGTTTGTCGGATTCGTCGGCTTCCGATTCATCCACAAAATAGCCGTCCGGGACCTTATAGCTTCGGGAAATGCCATCCGGAACCCCCGGAATCAGCTCTGCAATCAGAAAATAGTCTGCATCCGGATCGTCTGCATACCGAATGCCCTTGTTCTTTGCGACTGCAAAGCCGGATTTCCCGTAAAAGTTGATGTTTTTGGTGATGGCCGGCGCAACGCATCCCATTTCCCTTGCCTTTTCCATTGAAAGATCATGAAGAATGCAAGAAAAGGATAAGATTCAAATGCCAAAGGACGAAAGAGACATGAACAACATCAGAATTCAATTGGACTATTTATGCGATCGGAATACCGAGTGGAAAACCGTCAGAATGACGCCGGATCGGTATTTTGACTTATCGGAAAACGAACCGATTGATATAGACAGTGTTCCGCTTCATGCCGAACTTCTTGATTATATTCCCGACAGCGAAACAGTCTCTAAAATAACACTCAGCATCCGGAACATCCGAAAGCATACCGAATTAAGGCTGAATGCTTCATTCTGGAATCATCAGCGATGTCGGATCATCCGGCGGCGGGAGTTCCGTAAAAACAAAGAAATATATAACGAATTCATTTATGAAGCATCTTTGCCGGATATCGGCGGAAATCCCGCAAAATACGATATCTGCCGCTTTACCGTTGAAGGAAATTCCATTGACTGTGTGTACAACGGAATCATCACCGTCAACGACAACGGAAGTGAATCAGAGAATCGTATCATATGACAGGCGCTTCACTTCCCCACCGTTTGATGGGATGGACTTTCCCGACGAATCAGCAAAATTACGCGAAATCGCAGACAACAATTTTCTGAAGGCGTGTCTTAAGGGACCGGAACAACACACGAAATTCACAGCAGAATGAATTGTACTCAAATATACGGAGTTCCATTATGTCGAAATCATTCAATAAGATGGCGTTCAAATTGCCAAAATCAGCCCGGCAATCCCGGAAACGCTTCATACAACATATTTTGATCGCAATTGCGGGTACATTTTTCGGAACAGCACTGATTATATGGATTGCTGTGGCAATGACACCGACCTATGTTGAATCAGAATTACCGTCGGTTCACGGAGAAGTCGTCGCCATTGAACGCACACGACAATATTTAGGCAGAGGCAGAGCAACGCATTACACATTTACGCTGGAAAATCAAAACCGGTACCGGGTAAATGGGAGTATGTATGCCGGTATGGATGAAATCACAGAAGGAGAAGTCATTACAGTCGTTTATGTACCGTCCGAAACATATAAAGGGGTGTTTCCGATATGTGCATTATCGTCGGCAGATACCGTCTATTTTACGCTATATGATTACAATCATGACCAATTGTGTGCTCGAATCCTGATTATTTTGATCGTTGCGGTGTGTTATAATATATTGTTATGGATGTATACCTTGCTTAAATACTATCCTCATGAATATGCGGCAGTAAAAGAACGGTTCAAGAAAAAAGAATGAAAGTGAAAAAAAGCAACTGAAAAGCAGCACATCTGTTATAATGCTCAATACAAATCATTCCGGAACAGAGGAATCGGGAAGATCAGCGTTTTACCGTCTTCCGGCGGAGATGTCGGACGACCTTCGGAATTCCGTTCCCATACTTTCAGCATATGACAAAAGGCAGACCTGCCCTATCAAAGGTGAATGCTATGAATTTATCAATTGAAAAAGAAATCGTTTCCCGTTTTATCATCGACAGAAAAAAAGAGAGAGTATTGTATGAATTATCCAATACTCAAAAAAGAGAAAACTGCATATTCATATTCGATCGTTACATCCGTGAAGAATGTATGGAAGTGATAGACAAACACCAAGCATCGCCCGAGCAGATATTGGCGCTGATGAAAAGCAAAGGCGCAGGCGAAAAGGAAATGTGTTATATCCTGTCCATAAACGACAGCATAGATGAAACTAAGATGCCCTTGCGGGAGGCCATCGAAAAAGCCGTTTATACGGGGTGTACTCTGGTTTACTGCACGGACAGCCGGATCGCCTTCTGGGAATG
>JBJDZJ010000105.1:0-50447 GCA_051867915.1 Eubacteriales bacterium | reverse complement strand
TCCTCATCGGAAAATCCGGTCTTCTCTGCAAGCTGGACATTGACCGAGCCCTTGACAACATACAGTCCGAATCCCACTCTGTGCTTCATTCCCATGGTATCGGAGGATTTCTTTTCCGAAGGCTCACTGTTGACGCTCTTGGTGATCTGAATGGACTGGATGTCCACCGGCGAACAGCTGACAGCCTGATGGATGGAAACCGGTCCCCGGACGCCCACCGAAACGCCGTTCTTATCGGCTTTGAAGGCAAACACCTGACCGAAAGCACGGACATCCAGCCATTTTTCGCATGCCATTGCGGCATACTCGTCCCGATCCTTGGACTTGATGTTTTGGGATGCCCGCTCCGACAGGGACTTGCACCCGTCGTCGCTGCGGTCGTCCGACTGGACAAAGATGCACTGACCCAGATCCTGCATCCGGTTGCGGATCTTTCTCTTGATGCAGACATCGGAGATTTCTCCGTACCCGCCGTAATTGACCCGGGGACGGTTACCGTCCAGAGGGTCGCCGTTGGGGTTTGCGTTCTGCGCACTAACGAACAGTTCAAAATCAATCTTTCTTGTGATAGCCATTTCAGTTTTCCTCCATATTTTCAGTATTTTCTTGATTATTCTGATCTTCCTGACGGTTGTCTGCGGTGTAACGGTACAGTTCCCTGCGCTGGAGATAGTATCCCAGCAAGTAGGTATCATCCAGAGGGGATGTCTTTGTGAAATCATCCTCACGGAAGAGAGCGACAATCTCCCCGGTGAGATCCTTATAATATTTCCGGGAGCCGGGTTTCATCTTCGCATAATAGGGTACAAGCGCCTTTTCGATGGTCGCCCATGTGCGCATGGGATGCGCCGCAAAGGCAGACTGCAGGCGGATGGCATTGGGTTCACGGGCTGTCTCGTCCCGTGAATAGGTGGAGCGTTCAACCTTTTCCGCCACTGCCAGCAGTCTGCCGAAAAGGTAGCTTCGATTGGTGTTTTTGGGATCCAGTTCCATAGACCATTCCTCTTTTCCTTGATTTTGATTGATTTTATTCCGATCGTTCCGGTATTTCCGGATCATCGCACAGGCAACGAACAACAGCTTTTCATAATTGTAAGAGCTGTATGCCGACCGCATGGACGCCTTCCGGACAACCGAACGAATCAGGTCCCCCGGAATCGGGGAGGCATCCACAATGCAGTGCAGAATCCGCTGTGAATGTTCCTTCTGCAGTTTGTCATCCGCTTTTACAAAGTCGCCCTGCTGGGTTCCGAAGCAGAAGTTCACAATATCCCGTATTGACGGCGAACGCAGACGCTCACTCGGCGGCTCGCCCTTCTTGAAAATGCGTTCATACCATACGCATTCCCTCTGCCAGCTTTCCAGCCTCTTCAGATAGTCGGAAGAGGCAAGCTCGTTGTAGTAGGTGATGGACATCCGACCGGTGGTGGCGGCTTCCATAGCCAGAAGCACAATGTCGGAACGGTCCCCAAGTTCCTGCCGATATCCGGAAATGGCCTTTTGCAGACGGTCGGCATATGCCGGCATGGTCAGAGCGTGCGTTTCTTCCTCGTCTTCGGCACCGACGAACAGCTCGTCGAATCCTTCGTCAAAAGCGGGAACCGGCTTGCCCACCGGATTCCAGCAAACGAAGGTTCTGCCTCCGTAGGACCTACCCTGATTGGCAGCCAGCCAGGTCAGGGCGGCGTGGGCTTTCTGGGAGGCTTCCGATCCCACCCGAAAGGCCTCCTCGGGACTTTGAAACCGTCCCCGATAGGTAAATCCCTGACTGTCATTGGCGGAAAGAAGCTTGGCGCCGTTGGCAAACTTGCTGATGCCCTTGGGAAAGCCTTCCGCTATCGGTACGGTATCCCCCGCAATGTAGCAGACATCCTTTGCATCCTCCCCCGCCTTCTCAACGGCAAGATCGATATAAAACCTGAAATAACAGTCTGCAAGTTCCCGATTAAGCCAGGACTTGCCGATTTCCCCGTCCTTTTGCACCTGCCAGCGAACCAAGCACTTCTCATAATCGTACCCGGCGATTTTTCCCTTTTGGGGGATTCCGTTTTCATCGCATTTCAACAGTCCGACAGTACGGAGATCGTCTACACAGCTTCCGCCCATGATGTAAGCGTATACCGCCCGAACGATAAAATGTGAATGTTGGGAGTTCGCCCATTTTCCGAGTAGATTGATATAACTGTCGAATTTGTCTTTGTATTCATCCAAACCAATACCATTGGGATCACCGAAGGCAATATAGGAAAGCTGGTCACACAGGGGATGTGGCTCAACGACTTTGCCTGCACGCTGTGCCGATTTTTCGGTTACGGGTATCAGGGTGTCCTGCTCGTCCTTGGGAATCTCCGTTGCCGAAACGAAGTTCCCGTCCGGCGTCAGGGTGATCTCAATCTGCGCCTTGGCAGACATGAAATACACCGGAGCCAGGGTCGCTTTCCCCTCGACCTCCCGCCCGATCATATGACGGTTGTTGTCGTAGGTTTCAATACACTTCTGCATCCAGCCCAAGTTACTCCACCTCCTCAAATTCGGAAAGTCCTGTAAAATTTTTCCTTTCTTTGCCGAAAGGCTTCATCTCCATCCCGTCCCGTACAGTACGGACAACGGGACAGTCCTGCGGGGGTAAAAATTCGATCACACCGTTCTTCATCACCGGACGCCAGAACCGAACGGTCATCTTTCCACGGGTTTCCTCCGAATACGCCTCGTCCGGATAGGTGATGCCATGAAGCATCAATCCGAAGGCAAGCTCGGGGATATCGTCATAATATCCTTTACCTTCCTCGAATACGCATGGAGTGACATAACCCTGACATTCTCTTGTTCCGAGAAAAACATCCCGTCTTCCACCCTTTTCGATCATCCGCTTGGCGATGTTGTGATGCTTGTTCTCATTGCGATCCTCTGCCAATTCGGGACGGTTCTCATTCCAGACGAAATGGGCACGAACCTTATATCGACAGTCCTTAAGATAGGTGTAGTAAGAGAGGTCATTTCCTCCACTGAGTTTAATGGGGCGGATTCCTTTGGTCTCGGTCTGGATGGGATTCATGACCCGAACGGCGTCAATGATCCAGATGATGGTAGGCTTCCAGTAAACCGAATGCAGAATTCCCTTGATCGCCTCGTAGGTCGGAATCTGATAGCTACATTTTTCTCCCCCGACCCGGGTGATCGGATCGGAAAAAAGGGCGTAATCGCCGGAAACCTCAAATTCCACGGTGTTTTTGTGCATAATATCCTTCCTTTCTTTTTTGATTTTCAGTTTTTACATTTCCAGCAGTCCCATATCGGTGTCCCTCTGAAGGCAAAGTCCCACCTCGGGATCGTATACTCCTTCGGCAAGTACGACGATTTCATCCCCGTAAACAAGTCCCCGATCTCTCAGCATCCGAAGCATTCCATCGTATACCGAAACGGTATAGGGTTTGACACGGGTAAGAATCTGCCTGACATATCCAAGATCCTTCTCCGCCCGCTTCGAAAAGAGGTCGCCGATCAAAGTCTTTGCTTCATCATCATAGGGAACAATGACGCTCGTGGTGCTTTCCTCAAAAACGCCAAAACTCTCGCCCGCACTTTTGAAGGCCTGCCGTAGGGTCTGGCTGTTTGAATTCTCTTTCCGATAGGAACCGAATACTTGATTAACGGAAAGCAGATCGAACAGGTTGGTGTGTAGTCTGGGAACCGGATAATCGGTATTCACATTCAGAAAAAAATTCCGGTAATAGGTCTGAACCGCATCATCGCAGAGCAGATCGACGGTACCCGTTGTTTCATTCGTTCCAAACTTGTCCAAAACGATCTCTGCTGCATTTTTTGCCTCTCTGATTTCCGCCAGATGATTCAGATTCTCAATATCTGGAGCGACATTGATGAGATCGACTTCGCAAATTTTTCCGTATTCGTTACTTCTGTTGCACCGTCCTGCCGCCTGAGCTATATTGTCCACTCCTGCCAGCATCCGGATGACGCAGGCAAAGGACAGATCCACACCCGCCTCCACAAGTTGGGTGGTAACGCAGACCAGTCGCTCCGATCGGGGCGGTTTCCCGATCTCCGATAGCACCTTGCGCCGATGCTTCTGGCACATGGAAGCGGAGAGATGAAGCAGCCGGAAGGGTACATCCCCTTGGCTTCGCTTTTGTAGCAGGGTAAATATCAGGAATGCCGTCCGTTTCGTGTTGCAGATCAGCAGAACACTGTCACATCCCCGGATTTTTTCACATACAAGATCTGCCGTGTCGGCGGCGGAATACCCTCTTCCCTTCCGACACAGATTGACCGTTTTCACACGGTCAAAGGGAGCCCAAAGTTCCCTTCGATAGGGGACAAGATCGGGATTTGGGCTGAGAATCAGCGGATGGTTGATTTTCTCCAGACAGGGCTGGGTTGCCGAGCAGAGAACGACGGTGGCACCGGTGCTGTAAGCAAGAAAATTCAGCATCAGATTGGTGACCTCCACCGTTTTATGAGGAAGGGACTGAATCTCGTCCATAACGATGACGCTGTTTGCAAGGGTGTGCATCCGACGAACGGAGGATGTCTTTCCGGAAAACAGCGTATTCAGAAACTGAACCAGCGTGGTGACGATGATGGGAGCATCCCAGCTTTCGGTCAGCAGCTCGTACCGATCGCACAGTTCCTGCTGCATATCGGTCTTCACGATGTTGGAATGATGCTCCAGTACCAACGAAGGATCTCCCACCGCTTCCCGAATGGCATCGGCGTTCTGCTCCAGAACCGTCAGAAGAGGCGCTATGTAGAAAATATGCCGTTTCCCGAATTTTTCGGCATTCGTCAGTGCAAATCGAAGGGCGGACAGGGTTTTCCCGGCACCCGTCGGCACATTGAGACGGTAGATGCCGTGATCGTTTATGTATGCCGCATCCCGACATAAATCGGAGATGGCGGATCTGGCGATGTTGATCGGACTGTCGGCACAATATTGCCGTAGCCGATTTTCAAGGGCTTCAAGGGGCGCCGTCCACTGCCCTGCCGTTTCTTCCCTCCGATCGGCTCCGTAAAACTCCGCCGTGTCCCGTCGATCGGCATCCATAAGGGCAGATTGCATCAACCGTTCGAGGGCGCCGAAGGCGAAGCTGATTTCACTCTTGGTATTTGTATAGGAACGAATCCTTTTCACATATTCCGCCACTTCTGCGACTGCCGCAGTAAAAAGATCGAGAATCTCCTCCCTTGACGCACATTCCGCAAAGAAGTTGCTTTTTGCCTCTTCGTAGGCAATTTCGTCCCTGTTTGCTTCGATTCTGTGGTCAAATCCGCTGTTGCCGTTTGGATCAATGCAGTCAAAAAGTCCGTGATGGGAACCGATGGCGCAGGCAACCAGTTCCAGCGTCAGCTTTTCGAAGGCGTTTTTCGGTTGAACTGTATCGTACAGAAGAATGACCCCCGCAAAAGTGTGATTGACGCTCCCGCGGCTCACATTCTCACCCTTAGCCGCCGCAGTGATATAGGCTTCAAATTTATGAGTTCCCTTTCCGACATCGTGCAGGAGCCCTCCCAGACGCCCGGTTTGGAACAGTCCCACAGACGACAGATTCATGGCAGCATAGTTGGCTGTGTTGTGTAAGTGTTCCGAAAGCGTCTGAATGATCGCCTCGCCGTTTTCGGCATACCTTATGTGTGCAATTTTCTCCATCGTTTGCGTTCCTCCTTTTCCTACCATTATATATATCAGATTTTCTGTACAAAAAAACGCACTTTTTCGAAAGTTTTTTCAAAAAATTTCCAATTTTTTTCGGATACGCGGATTTTCCCGGAAAGCCACCCTGCCGTAGGTCGGTATCAGCGACGGTGTATTCTTGCCGTTATGTTGATATAATCCAATTTCCCGGCATTCGCCGGGAAATTGGATTATATTTGTTTTCCGACTTTCTTCACGAAAAGAAAGCATATCATCTCCGACCGAACAGGCGGTTGAGGTAATTCCAATAGCCCCGATCAATGCCGTTAAGCTGTTCCTCGGTCAGACGGAACGCCCAGTTTCCTTCGGGACGACCGGGAGTATTCATACGGGTATCGGCGCCGTAGCCCAAAATGTCCTGAATCGGGAAGATCACCCGATCCGCCGGAGATCGCAGCAGGGTGGACAGGATGGGTCTTACAGCGTTCTGCCAATCCCATGCGGGATAGCCGATGTAGTCCATCATCCGTCTGCGGGTTCCTTCATCCGACTCCCACAGATAGCCCAGCAGGGTGTTATTGTCATGGGTTCCCGAATAGGCCACGCAGTTTTCGGGATAACGGTGGGGCATATGAATGCTGTCCTCGGACAGGAAGGCAAACTGGAAGACCCGCATGCCGGGCAGTCCCGATTGAGCCAGCAGTTTGACCACGCCCTCGTCGATGTCGCCCAGATCTTCGGCGATGATCAACCGATCTCCCGCCGCTTTTTTCAGGAGCTTCACAAAGGCTAGTCCGGGACCTTTCACCCATTTGCCCGCTTTGGCGGTGTCTGAGTCGGCGGGAACCGACCAGTAGGCGGAAAAGGCACGGAAATGGTCGATGCGAACCCCATCAAACAGGGTCAGAAGCCAGTCCATCCGATCCAGCCACCAGCGGTATCCGTCCTCCTTCATCCTCTTCCAGTTGTACAGGGGATTGCCCCACAGCTGACCGTCGGGTGAAAAATAGTCGGGCGGGACTCCGGCTATCTGCGTGGGATAGCCGTCGGAATTTAGCAGAAACTGATCGGGATTTGCGTAAACATCGCTGCTGCAAAGATCCAGATAGATGGGCACATCACCGATGATTTCGATGCCTCTGGAATTGGCATAGGCTTTGACCTTCATCCACTGATGGCAGAAGACCGCCTGAATGAACTTATGCAAAAACAGCACTTCGGGATCGGCCTCTGTGGCAGGGTCGAATTTCTGCCAGTCGGCGCCGCCGTTTGCCTGCCGTTTTGCCATAAAAGTGCAGAAATCGGACAGATGGGGGTGATTCTCGATGAATTCCTCGATTTTTGCCCGATCTTTCGCCCCTACCCGAACGGATGCCCTCTCAAGCAGGGGAAGACGCCGGTCGGCAAGCCGTTTGAACTCGCAGAGATAGGGTGAACTCTGACGGGCAGAGTCCAGCTCCTCCCGGGTCAGCAGTCCGTCGTGATAAAGGGTGGGCAGGTCGATGAAGTAGGGATTGCCGGCAAAGGCGGAGATGGCCTTATAGGGAGAGCCGTACTCGTCGCACCAGCCGAAAGGCAGGGTCTGCCAGATGCTGAAACCGCAGTCTGCCAGCAGGTCGATAAAATGATAGGCGGGGATTCCGAAGGACCCGCAGCCATACTCTCCCGGCAGGGAGGAAATGTGCATCAGAATACCGGATTTTTTCATAATCAGTTCCTTTCCGGGGAAAAATTTGATTGGCTGTCCGCCCTGCCGTCTGAATTGCAGAGGATTTGCGGACTCCGCCTTTGAATTCTGACGGCGGCAGAGTCACTCGCCGCCGATGGAGTTATGAATTTTCTGCCGTCCCGTCTGCCAGCCCGTCCAACTGAGAAAAAAGCTCGGACAGGCTTTCGGCACGGTTGATCCGTTCACGGAAGCGGGCGCCTCCCCTCAGCCCTTTGGCATATCGGGCGAGATGGGGTCTGCCCTCCCGGACGGCGGTATACTCGCCCTTATCTGCGGCAAGGAGGGTCAGATGATCCTTGGCGACGGCGATGCGCTCGGAAAGATCGGGCGGCGGGCAGGACCGTCCCGACAGGGCGCACCGAATCTCCCGGAACACCCACGGATTACCGATGGCCGCCTGGCCGATCATCAGACCGTCGCACCCGGTGAGTTCCAACATCCGAACGGCGTCGTCCGCACCGGTGATTCCGCCGTTGGCGATGACGGGCGTATCGCCCACCGCCCGCTTGACGGCGGCAATGGTATCCGGATCCACCGGAGGCGCATACAGCTGCTCTTTTGTGCGTCCGTGGACGGCAATTCCCTTTGCGCCCCCCTCTTTGGCGGCAAGGGCGCATTCCACGGCGTTTCTGTGGTCGGCGTCCCATCCTGTCCGCATTTTGACGGTGACGGGCAGAGGCGTGGCGGCGGTCATGGCTCTGACGATGGCATAGATTTTGTCGGGATCCTTCATCAGCGCCGATCCCTCGCCGTTGGACACAATCTTTTTCATGGGGCAACCCATGTTCACATCAATGGCGGACGGCGGCACATCCGATCGGCATCCGTGATAGCTTCCCTCGGACAGCATCCTTGCCGCCTCTGCCATTATATCGGGATCCGAACCGAAGATCTGGATGGCGGTGGGACCCTCGTCAGAGGTGATTCTCGCCAGCGTCGCCGTTTTTTCATCCCTGTAATGGAGTGCTTTTGCCGAGATCATTTCACTGACAAAGAAATCGGCGCCGAATCGGCGACAGATCAGACGAAAAGCATGATCGGTAAATCCTGCCATGGGAGCCAGATATAAGGGGACCGTCTTTTTCATACCGGATGGATTCATGCTTCGACAGCCTTTCTTTTGATGGTTTTCACATATTCTTCAGGGCAAAAAGCCCGAATGGGCAAAAAGCCCAAATTCTTCCATAAATACAAAAACCGTCCCCGAAGGAAGATCTTTTGGGGATGGTATGAAGGGAACCGAATCTGTAAGCCGGGTTCTGTCTTATGCCACCATCTATCTTGTCCTTGCGTTGCCGCAAGGCTCCTTGCCCCCTCGGGAAAACTGCCGGGTCAAGCAGCAGCCGTGACGGCTGTTCCCGGGGCGTTGCTTCGGATAGGGTTTACACTTGCAGGACATTACTGCCCTGCCGGTGAGCTCTTACCTCGCCTTTTCATCCTTACCGCAAAGATGCGGCGGTTCTTTTCTGTTGCACTTTCCCGGAGGTCACCCTCGGCGGACGTTATCCGTTATCCCGACCCTGTGAAGCCCGGACTTTCCTCACGATAATACCTTACGGCGCCATATCGCGCGGCGGCACGGTTCGGTTCCCGTTCCATTATAGCAAAGTTTTCGGATTTTGTCAAGTTTTTCGGAAGAATTTCAGAAAAGTCCTTACACAGTTTCGGATTTTTTGCGGAAATTTTTCCGAAATCACAACTCTTATTCACAGCACATTCACAAATAGAGTGTACAATATCCCGTAGTGCCGACGGATCAATCAGCCGTCGGAAAACGGGAAAATAAAAGATAAGGAAGACTTGAAAATGAAAAAAATCAAGGCGATTCTGATGTCCGACGCTCCCCGTTATGTCTGCTCCTCCCTGATCGCCTTTGCCATCAACTATGCAACGGTATGGCTCCTGGAGAGTCTTCTGGGATTCATGAAATTCGGTCTGGAGCTTGCCATGATCGTCGGATGGCTGCTGTCCTCCCATGTGAATTTTCTCATCAACCGCACTTTTGTCTTCCGGAGCAAAGGTCGGATTCTGCCCGCCTATCTGAAATATTACAGTCTGGCACTGCCGGTCTTTCTGGTGAAGAATTTCGGATTTATGGAGCTTCTGTATCGGCTCCTTCATCTGAAGGTGTCAATCGCCTACCCCATCGCCGAAGTCATGATGTTCGTCGTCACCTATCTGGTGCAGAAAAAACTCGTATTCAGGCAGAAAAAGGACGAACTGAAAAAGACCGCCGCAGAAAACATCGACATACAAAAACCGGAAAAATGACGGCACGGCGAAGGCTGACCGCATAGAGAAAGGAAACGGAACTAATTCATGAATCAAATGCCGAAAAAGCCCATTGCAGGGGCATTGGTGATTGCACTGGACATTCTGGTGGCAGGGGCATGTCTGTGTGCCTTCAGCTTTTTTCACCATGTCAAGCCCATGTGGATTGACAAAAGCGACCCCATTGATATGGAAAATACAGACTTTACCAAAAAGGAACCCGCAGAATCCAACGGTTCCGATCCGAATATCACTTCCGAGATCCGCACCGACCTGCCCAATCCCGAAGACCACTTTACCGACGGGGACAGTACCGGCTCGGATCCGGTGACGGGCACACCCGATACCGGCGAACAGTCCGATCCGACTCCGTCCTACGATCTGTCGGGTGATTTCGGCTACAAATTCGGTCCCCTGTTTGCGCAGGATGACCAGATCCGCATTTCGGACACCGCATATCAAAGCCACGATGTTTTCATGACCATCAACGCCTATGACACCACCATCAGTCAGAAGATTACCAAATCCTCTGCCGTCTCCGACACTCATGTGGTCTACTATGTGATGGATGTCTATGTGCGCAACATCGAAAATCTGTATGCCGGATATACCAACGGCTATACTTCGGTGGAGGAACTGGTCGGGGATACCACCTTCGGCAAAACCTTTGCCGCCATCAGCGGAGATCTGTGGTACGGATACGGCGATTCCAAGCCGGTAATTGTCCGAAACGGTAAAATTCTCAGAAAATCGGACTACATCTCCACCGACATCTGCGTGCTCTATTTTGACGGAACCATGGAAACGATCACGCCCGAGGAGTACAACTGGGACGACATCGCCGCAAAATCGCCCTATCAGATCTGGAGCTTCGGTCCCGAGCTGATGAACGAGGACGGAACTGCCAAAACCGACATTGAATCGTCGGTCTGGCGTGCCAATCCCCGCTCTGCCATCGGCTATGTGGAGCCCGGACATTATGTCCTGATTTCGGTCAGCGGCTACCGTGACAACAACGAGCGGGAGGTCAACGGCGTAGGTATGAATCTGGATGCACTTGCCAAAATCTGCGAGGAATACGGCTGTGTCTCTGCCTACAATCTGGACGGCGGTGCGTCGGTTTACTCCTATTACAACGGCGAAAAGCTGGTGGTGGTTTCCAACAGCAACGGTACCAAGCGGTCTATCAGCGATATGATCTGCATCGGTGAAATCGGAGGGAACTGACATGAAATTTTTTAAGTTTCTGAACGCACTGCTTCCCCATGTGACGGTCGTGATCAGTCTGATGATGCTGACCTTCAGCATCATCAACAAGATCAACAGCTCCATGGCGTTTATCAATCACTACATGACCAAGAACCTGATGGTCGTCTTCTGCGTCGTCACGCTCCTGGTGGCGGCAACTCTGACGGCAAGACTGATCGTGACAGGTAACTTTTATCCGATTCCTCTGCCCGCTCTTGCCATTGTGCTGACCATCGTTCTGTCCATGGTTCTGTTTTATGAATATATGGCTCCGCAGGCGATCCTGTTTACCAAGGCATGGGTGGAGAATCTGATCATCGCCCAAGCCGTTGCGGCACTGCTGAACGGCATTTTCGCATCGGTACTCAATCGGATTTCCGCCAAGCGGGCGTGGAAAAGGGCCCGCCAAAAAGCAGAATAAGATATTGCGGCCGCCTATTTCAAGCGGATAAAATGACATCAGAAAGGAAGGAACTCCATGGATCCCATGCAAAATCAACCGAATTCCAACCGTCAGCAAAGTCCCCAACCCGAGCAATCTCAGCCGACCGCTCAGCCCGGTGTTCAGCAGTCGGAAGGACAGCCGTATTTTGACCTGTTGAATCATCAGAAGCAGGAAGGATCGCCGTATACCAATGGGATGACCGATCACCGACCCGTCGGACCGTCGGACCGGGTGAATCCCGACCCTACGGCAATGCAGGTTCCCCAAAAGCAGAAACGGTTTTTGGAAAATCCCGTGATTGCCATTCTCAAGGCATTGGGCTATTTCCTGATCTATCTGGGGGTTACCTTCTTCCTGGAACTGGCGTTCTGCATCATATGGGTGATCCCGATGGTTTCCCAAGGGTTGACCTACGATCAGATACAACCTCAACTGCTTGAACTGATCAACAAGAATGCCATGCTGCTGACCGTTGTGGCAGATGTGCTGGTACTGGCGATTTTCGCCGTCATCATGGTCTGCCGCCGAAAGAATCCCCTCAGCGGGAAACAAAACCGGGAACTGTTCAATCGGGTTCCCGTATCCCGAATCTGCTATCTGATTGTCATGGGCATCGCCCTGAATTTCGCCCTGACTCTGATTCTCTCCTTTGTCTCCCCTCTTCTGCCCGATTGGATGAATCAGGAGAGCCAGCAGACGCAGGACATTTATATCGGCGGAGGATTCTTGATCTATATTCTGGGCGGCGTTCTTCTGGCGCCCATTGTGGAAGAGTTTGTCATGCGCGGACTGATGGCAAGTCGGTTCTCCCGGGGAATGCCAAAATGGCTGGCGGTTCTGATTGCGGCGCTGCTTTTCGGATGTCTTCACGATGCCGTGATTCAGAAGATATATGCCGGACTGCTGGGTGTCCTTCTGGGTATGGTATTCTTCCGTGAAAACTCGCTGTTTGCTTCCGTCGCTGTCCATTTCGGCTTTAATCTGGCATCCCTTCTCCCGATGATCATCAATCAATGGGGAAGCGATTCCTATGTTTTCCTGTCCGTCCTGTTCATGGGACTCTGCATGATCTGTCTGCCCATAGCGATCATAATGACGGTTCTCTACTTCGCCGTACTGTCTCCGAATAAGCATCCGAAGGTTGTACAATCCCCGATAACGGGCGGGACAAACCCGTTTTGACCAAAAAGGAGGTCATTATGACTGGTGAAGATCGTCTGACCAAACGCCGTCAGGAGCTGACACTGCGGATCTATCGGGCAAGGCTGAATTTTATATCCGCCGGAATTCTGACGCTGATCAATATGATTTTGTGTATCGTGGGAACCGACTGGGAGCTTCCCTTCTATTTCTGCATTCCCTACACTGCCACGCTGATGGTAAAATCTTTTGCAGGTCACCCGGAGTATTTCGGTCAGATGATCTCGTGGATCCTGTTCGGCGGATCCTTTCTGGTGGCTGCCGTCTGGATGCTCCTGAAATCGGGCAAATCGGGCGGCATGATCCGCGGGCTGTCGATTCTGACATGGCTGGATACAGCGGCAAACATGGGACTGATTGTGCTGTCTCTGTTCCAATCCGCTTTTGCCGCCATGCGGTTTACCCTGATTCTGAATCTGCTGTTTCATATTTTCGTGCTGGTGTATGTGAGCAGAGGCAGTCGGGCGGCAAAGGGGCTGACCCTGCTCCCCACCGAGGAACAGGTTGACGAGGATGCCGATCCCTATGCCGGATTCGGCGACAACGGCGTCGAAGAGTCCGACGGCACCGATGAAAAATCGGAAAATCGGGAAGATCAATAAAATACGGGGATTGTCTCAACAAGGCAATCCCCGTGTTTTTCTGATGCAAATCCGACGAAAAACGAGATATTCTTATTGACTTTTTCGAATTTACATGATAAACTGTAAGAAACGAGCATTGAGAAAGCCCTGCAATGCAATACCGTCTTTCTCAATCACAATATCAGAAAGGAATAACGCCAATGAAAAAAATTCTGTTGTGCCTCCTGCTTGTGCCGGTTCTGCTGTTTTCGGCATGCTCGGGCAAGGATGGCACAGAATCCGACAGCGACGGAAACAAGGGCTCGAAGGACACAAGCTCCAAAACCGATAAAGAAGAGGCGATCGTCAACGAGATTCTCTCCTCCATCGGCGTGGAAGGCGTCAGTGTGGAGGTCGGCGAGATCAACGGCGACACCGCTCCGGTAGTGGCACAGGTTCCCAATTATACCGAGCTTTTCATGGCAGCCTATGCCGAAAAGGATCCTACCCAGTCCTTACAAACCGCAATCCTGAAAAAAGAGTACACGACAGTGGAATACAAGGGCGATGCGACCGTAACTTATGAGGACGGGGAGCCGACCGTGAACACAGACGAGCTGGTTATATCCTTCATTGAACAGGAACTTATCAAGGCGATCAACGCCGTGAGCGAAGCAGAGGAGGCAGTAGAATGAAACGAATCCTTGCCGTTTTTACAGCCCTTTTGCTCTGCCTTCTGCCGCTTGCCAATGCCGTATCTGCCGACGAGGCTCAATTCCCCTATTCGGATACCGATATTGAGGATCTGTATTACGACTTTGATTCGGTATCCGGCATGGTGGAAGCCCTGTTCGGAAGCGATCAGAGTCTTGCCTATTGGAAGTATGCCCACGACATGGAAGACAAGACCGTGGCAAGCTGGCTCATCGGAATGTCGAACAAGATCATCGGCGAAGTGCCGGACAAAGCCTATTATACCGAGATCCTGACCAATATGATCGCCATGTTCGAATATGATATGGCGTCTCAGATTGAGAAGCAAAGCCAGTTCGACAACATGAAGAATATCAAGGACTACGGTCTTGATCTGCTCGACATCGGCGCTACCGTCATCGGACTTGACGGAAATAAAGAGACCCTTGAAAAAGTCCTGAAAATTGCATCGGACGGAATCGACATGATCATAGACAGTGCAAGCGATGCCAAGTATTACGAGCTGAGTGTTCAGAACTATGTCAAATCGGAGAATTTCCTCAGCGCCGTCGATGAGTATTCGGACAATGAGAAGCTCAGCCAGGCGGCTCACGATCTTCGCACCGCCAACGATCTGCTTTTCAAGGAGCGGGTGAAGTGCATTGCATCCATAGCGGACAACATCGGCACATTCGCCGCAAAGAACTTCCTCTCCGATTTTTCCTTTGCGATTATGAAAAATCTGAGCGAATACAAGACCGACAGCATCGTCAAGGATTATGTGGACTACGGCGAAAAGGCGTACAAAGCCCTTGACCGACTGGTCTCCACCGGCGAGGCGGTATTCAAGGTGGTCATGTTGGGCGGGGACCTTCTCTTCGGAACGACCAACACCTTCCGCCGCCACAACGAAATGATGGCCATGGCGGACATCGCCGAAGCGCTGGTTGCGGCATACAGCGACATCACCGTATCTGTGAAGGATCCTGCGCAGACCCTGTACAACAGCATCCGCACCAAATGCGAATACTACAAAATGCTTCTTGCCACCCATCTTCGGGGCGAATACCTGATTTACAGTCTCAATTACAACGACGCAGGCGTTTTGTCCCAGCTTTCCAGATGGACGGACGACTATTTCAAAGACGGGAGCCAAACCATCAAAAACTGGTACAAGGGTCAGACCGACACCTGCGAAAAATACTACGACATGGTAAACAATGTCTTTTCCCGCCTTCTTGCGCAGAAATATGTGGTTCACAACGGATTTGAGCTTCATAACGGCTTTATTGTGGAAATCGAACAGCTGGATACCGTCCCCGAAGGATACATCGGAGTCTATTCCTTTGACGATTTCAAGAAGATTGCCGACAGCTGTCCCAGCGACGCCTTCATCACCTCCATCTACGATGTGAAAACCGAATACAACACCGCCAAGTACATTCTGATGAACGACATTGTTTGCCCCGAGGAATACGACTCGGCAGGCGCATTCTACGGCGTACTGGACGGAAACGGTTATACCATGAAAAATCTCAGCAAACCCCTGTTCATCCGGGTCGGCAACGCCACCATCCGCAATCTCGGAGTGGAAATCAACTGCACCATGGACACCGACGACGGTGAACTGACCTTCGGCGCCATTGCTCAATATCCCAACGCATGGAACAACGACAAGGGCGTGACCTTCGACAACTGCTTTGTCAAGGGCGACATCGACATCACCTGCCGATCGGGGCAGTTCGGCGGCATCATCGGCTACGGTGACGGCGTAGCCATCACCAACTGCTACAATGCGGCTGATATTTCGGTCATAACCCGGCAGAGCGGCAACTTGGGCGGCATCTGCGGTGAAAAGGCCACCATCGCCAACTGCTTCAATACGGGATCCATCAGCCTCTACACCACCTGCGAGAACACCTTCAACGCCTATTCGGTTGATGCAGTTGCAGGCGGTATCCAGGGATACAACTATTCGGACAACATCAGAAACTGCTATAATACCGGATCGGTCAGTGCCACTTCCCCCAAGGGCTGTCAGGTCTCCAGCGGCGGAATCATCGGCTTCAATTACGGTTCCGTCACTTCCACCTATCTGGAAAACTGCTACAATCTGGGCAGGATCACCGACAAATGGACCGATACCTATGACACGACCAAGGAATACGACGGCATATTCACTGCCTGCTTCTCCTCCGGCGGCATTGTCGGCTACTCGGGATCGAATCTGTATATCAAAAATTGCTGGAACGGCGGTGAAATCTCGGGCGAACACTATGTCGGAGGCATCATCGGATTCTTCGGCACCAAGTCGGCGGACGCCATCAGCGACTGCTACAATATCGGGGCGGTTTCTGCGGTCCAGTATGCGGGCGGCATTCTGGGATACGATTACAGTTCCGTCGGCATCATGAACTGCTTCAATACGGGAATCATCTCCGGGGCGGACCATTGCGGCGCCATTGCCGCCTCAATCCACGACGGAGAGGAGAAGCTGAAGGCCTGCTATTATACAGACAACGGCGTTCCTGCCACCTCCGGCGGCATCAACTATTCGGGAGTCAAGGTGCTGACGGCGGAGCAGATGACCGATCCCGCATCCTTCGAAGGCTTTGACTTTATCGAAACATGGGCTTTGCGGGAGGGCGATCCGACGCCGACGCTGAAACAATAACCCATCAGAACAAAAAGGGCTGTCGCACTTTGTGCGGCAGCCCCATTCTGTTTGATACAATCATTCCAATGTCGCAGACCGATCTTTGTCAGTCAAAATCATCCTCATCCCCGTCGTCATCTTCATCGCCGAATCCGAAGGGGTCGTCACCGTCGTCATCTTCATCTTCAAAGTCACCGTCGTCATCTTCGAAGTCTTCTTCGTCATCATGAATGAGAGCGGCAAAAGCAGCCATATCCGCAGCCCTTTCAAAGGGGTCAGGCTCTCCGTCCCCATTCAAATCAAATAGTCCGTTGAAAAATCTTTTTTTGAACACCGTAATAACCGTCCCTTTCGCAGATTGCAAAAGTTTGGTGCCGGAATGGCAGTTGTGGGACCGCCAAGGCACAAAACCTTCTGTCTGAAAAAGCCTCCGGCTTTTTCAGACATTTACCCTCCATACTTTGAATGGTTCCCGAAAACCGCACCCTTCCGAGAGTGTGTCTTCCCGGTATCTTCATTATACAGGGTCAAGTGTACCGAAAACGGTACTTTATAAAACTTTTTTCGGCTCATAAAAAAGGACCATTCTTTTCCGGTATTCCTGTTTCTTTTCCGGTACTCCTGTTTCTTTGCACCGACAGACTCCAGTCGGTGCTTTTCAGTCTTCGTATGCCCGACGGATGCCGTCCAGATAGGCGGTGAAGCTGTCCACTACCGATTTTGGAGAGGTTATGCGGATCTTGCCCTCCAGCCCCGCCAGCCATCCGAAAAACTGGGGCGAGGGGACGACCTTGACCGTCACTTCAAAGGTCGTGTCCGATGCCCGAAAGAAGCTGGGTTCGGTGCCGAACCGATCAATGATGATTCCGGCGAGACTGTCGTCGCACAACAGTCGGACGGCGCATTCCTCACCGCCGAACATTCCGAAATGCTTGTTGGTATAGCGTGCCAGATCCACCCGATCATACTCCTTCTGCCCCTCACGGGGAAGATCGCTGACCGTGATCCTGATCATCCGATCCACCCGATAATGACGGATCTGACCGTTGTCGGCGTCCCAAGCAATCATGTAATAATTGTCGTCGGTCCAGGTCAGGGCATAGGGACTGACCGTGTAATAACCGCCGCCGTGGCGGAATTCCTTCTCTTTCCGGGCGTTCCATCGAAAATACTGAAAACGGATCTGCCTTCCCAGACTGATTCCCGTGTGAATTCTGTCCACATTCAGATAGATGGACTCGTTCATGGCCTTGATGCGGTTCTGGACATGAACCGATCGGGACAGTTCTCTGGCTTCGGCATAACTGCACAGCCCTTCCAGCTTGTGAATCAGCTCGTCAGACTTCTCGGTGGTGAGAAATCTGGAGGACTGAACCGCATCCACCAACAGTTTCAACTCGGGGAGGCTGAACATCCGACTGTCGAGATAGTAGCGAACCGGTCTGCCGTACTTCCCGATCTCATAGCCGAAAAACTCCAGCGCATGAAGATCGTCGTAGATCAGCCGCCGCTCGCAGGGGATTCCCTGCTCATTCAGCCGCTCTTCCAATTCCTTTTCGGTAAGCCCGTGATCCTTGTCTGTCTCCCTTGCCAGAAAGCGCAGGATCCATAGAATCCGAACCTTTTTCTCGGGACTTTGTGACATGGCAATTCTCCTTTTGAATGCTTTGTCCAATTATATCATATTCTGCCGGATTTTGTCAAGGGCAGCTCCAACAAAATAGACAAAATTATCCGTCGAACCGCCATGCTTTTTCATACTTTTTCCACTTGACGGGGGCCGGGAAAAAGTGGTATAATACCCGTGATTTGAAATTTCCCCTCATGTATTCGGAGGCATATGCAAATGGACATTCTCCTGATTAAGTCCTTCATCAAATCCTTCCTTTCCTTCCCGGTAACAACGCCGCTGAAGGGACTTCTTGCCATTGTGGTCACCCTGTTCATGGCCTTTTTCATGGCAAAGATGTTGGGCTATCTTCATTTACCCGCCGTCACCGGCTATCTGATCGGCGGCGTTCTGGTGGGGCCCTATGTTCTGGGCTCGCTGGGCTTCAATGCCGTTGGCTTTATCACGCAATCTGCCGATCCCGCCGCAGGCGTCATTTCAACCTCGGGACTGACCGTCTTTACCGAGATTGCCCTGGGCTTCATCGCCTTCGGCATCGGTGAAGAATTCAAAATATCGGATCTGAAAAAAACCGGTAAAGCGGCGACCGTCATCGCCTTTACGCAGGCACTGCTTGCCACCGTCTTTGTGGACATCGTGCTGATCTCCCTTTCCTTCATCCTCCCCGACGGAACGCTGTCCCTTTCCACCGCCATCAATCTGGGCGCTATTGCAACAGCGACCGCCCCTGCGGCAACGGTGCTGGTCATCAACCAGTATCACGCCAAAGGTAAGGTGACCGACATCCTTCTTCCCGTCGTTGCGCTGGACGATGCCATCGGTCTGATGGTGTTCTCCATCTCCAACGGAATCGCCAATGCCATTGACGGCGGCACCATAGACCTTATCAGCATTCTGGTTTCTCCTCTTTGCGAAATCGTCGCCTCCCTGCTTTTGGGATTGGTTGCCGGACTGCTCCTTTCTTTTCTCGCAAAGCACTTCCGTGTTACCGAAAACCGCAAAATTCTTGCCATTCTGACGGTTCTCTCCTGTGTCATTGCTTCCGACTTCGAATTCCATTTCGGCAGTTTCAAGTTCGGCTTCTCCGCCCTGCTGGTCTGCATGATGTGCGGCGCAACCTTCTGCAATCTCTGCGATTTTGCATCCGACCGGGAGGACGGAAGACCCGGTATCGTCTCCCTCTGCTCCAACTGGGCATTCCCCATTACGGTTCTCTTCTTCGCCCTGAGCGGTGCAACCTTCGATCTGGTCATCTTCACCAAGTGGCAATATGTGCTGATCGGCGTGATCTATATTCTGGTCCGTGCCATCGGAAAGTATCTGGGAGCCAGATTCGGAGCCATTGCCACCAAATGCGATCACAATGTGGTGAAGTATCTGGGTATTACCCTGTTCCCGCAGGCGGGCGTTGCGCTGGGTATGGCGAACATCTGCGGCGGCGAAACCCTGAACATTGCTCTCTTTGCCGTCATGATCTATGAGCTGGTCGCACCGATGCTGACCAAGAACGCTCTCGCCGCCGCCGGAGAGATTGCTCCCGACGCCCGCAGTCACAAGAACAAAGCGAATGTATAAAAGAAGATCGGAAGATTGAGCTCTTTCAGGGGAACTTAAAAAAAAGTTCCCCTGAAACCTTTCAAATACCCAGAAAAAAGACAGACCTCCATCCGCCCGGCTGACCGATCAATGCGTCGGAGGCTTTGTCAAGGCAATTTATTCGGGCTGCCGCATTGAAAGTGCGGCAGCCCGTTTCCTGATTATCCGAAAAACGAAAATGAATCCGTCATATTTTTGCTGAAGGTGAAAGCCGAAATAGCTTTTCCGTTGCAAAGCCTTTACGGTGTGGGATCGTTTCGATCCGACCCGTACGGATGCGGCGGATTCTCTGTGGCCTCCATCGCCCGCATTTCCTCCCGTCTGGCGGCTTCTTTCCGTGCAATCTCCCGCTCGATGGCCTTTTTACAGCGCACATCACGCACGATCAGATGAATCACGAAAAAGATCACAATCAGAAATAGATATGCAAATACGCCGAACAGGGAGAAAAGCCCGCCAAATAAGACATCGGGAATGTGCTTCCAATACTCTATTGCCACAAAGGAATAAACAACCCCCGCAACACAAAGAACATAGGGGATCCATACGAATTTGTTTTTGACCAGCAGAAGAATGAACAGGACAATTGCAAGAATCAATCCGGCGCAGTTTATATAGAAATCATTCTCAAATAACACATTGGGGAAGGTATGCCGATAGTAAGTTCCGGCAATATATCGGGTTGCCGCAAGCCAGAGCCTTCCGTTTTCGTACAGAAAATCGGCAGAGTCAGAAAGGATTCTACCATAATCGGAGGAATTGGTGTAAGATCTCAGCTCAATGTACAGACTTCCCGACTTCAATTCTTCAAATTCCGACATGGGAACGGTAATCCGAAGGGCATGCCTTGCATACATCTCGCCGTCCCCGTCCACCCGGATATCGTAAAGATCGGCGGTCTGCACTTCCCCGGTCAGGACGCACCGGTATTCGGATCCATCCAAATTTGACAGGCTAACATCAATTTTGAAATTCTTCATCCAACGATTGGGGTCCAGCGACTCTGTGGCGCCGTAATAGAAGATCATCGTCACATCCCGGTCCCTTGTATGGACAAGGCTGTCATCATCCTCGGCAAGTCCGTACAGATCAAGATAACAACCTCTGTCATTATGATTATAGGATCGGTCCAGTTTCTGATCCCTGTCGCTTCCCGACGCCAGGGACAAAACTTCGAATCCGTCCCCTTCCGATACAACCTCCCATCCCGATGGTACACTACCATGTTTTTGACAGCCTGCCGTAAAGAGAACTGCCGCGGCAGTCAGAAGTCCTGCCAATATGATAGATATGAGTCTTTTCATAATGTTTTCACTCCTTTCAGAACAGATAACTGTTTTGCGGGGCGTTTTCCGTCCATCCGTTGCAAATAGATTTCATCTTTTCTTATGCCTGTTCTTTCGATCACAGTATACCAAATATATCCGAATTTGTCAATTATTTTTGGTTAATATTTACAACAAGGTTGAACAGCGTTAGGAATGTTCAAATCCTGTTCATCAATTTGCAAAAGATATGTACCGTTATTGTTACAGAAAACAGCGAAGTGCGTACACCCCCATCGGGGATGTACGCACTTGTTTTTTCGGAAGTTTCGGACTTCCGGATTTTTGAGAATCAATAATTTTCCTTCTTGATCTCGAAATATGCCTTGGGATGAGCGCAAACGGGGCAAACCTCGGGGGCGCTCTTGCCGATCACGATGTGACCGCAGTTGGAGCACTGCCAGATCCGATCTCCGTCTCTGGAGAAGACGATGCCCTCTTCGATGTTGGAAATCAGCTTGCGGTAACGCTCCTCATGCTCCTTTTCGATCTTTCCGACTGCTTCAAACAGGTAGGCAATACGGGTGAAGCCCTCTTCCTTTGCCTGCTTTGCAAACTCGGCATACATATCGGTCCATTCGTAGTTCTCGCCAGCAGCCGCATCGGCCAGATTGTCGAGCGTTGCGGGAATATCTCCGTCATGCAGGAGCTTGAACCAGATTTTTGCGTGTTCCTTCTCGTTCTTTGCGGTTTCCTCGAAGATTGCGGCGATCTGCTGATAGCCGTCCTTCTTGGCTTTGGAAGCATAGTAGCCGTACTTGGTGTACGCCTGGCTTTCACCTGCAAATGCCGCAAGCAGGTTCATTTCGGTTTTACTTCCTTTGAGTTCCATAATTCTACCTCCATATAAATTTTATTTATACAGAATTTCCCAAAAAGAGGATTTTATTCCTGATTCGGTGATATCTGTTCTTATTTATTCATGTTCATCTTACCGGACGCTTCCAGCAGCTTGATGAACAGTCCTCCCTGAACCGATCTGTGACGGAATCCGACCTGATTTGCGGTGACGGTCCAGTACCAGTCGGTCATGGGGCAGCGGGACTCGGAATAGTTGTATGCCTTCCAAAGAGGTTCGATCATCTCTTCAAAGGTTTCCTTGTCTTCCGCCAGAGTTGCGGTCCAAACCAGCCAGTCGGACTTGGTGTAGGACTTCCGATTGTCCAGAGGCAGGCCGTAAGGATTGGTCTTTTCCTTATAGGAAGCCACTTCGGAGGCGATAACGCTCTTGTCCATCACATCGGTTCCGAACAGCTTATCCCAAACGATGTTGTACTTCATGGAGAAGGTACCGGGACGGTCATATGCCAGACGGTAGGAGCCGTCGCCGTTGGAGGCACGGACTGCCCAATCTTCCGACAGTTCCTTTGCCTTGGCAAGGTAATCCTCTGCCTTGGTCTCGTCGCCCATCATTCTGTACAGCAGTCCCAGACCGATGATGCCGGAGATGGCCTTCAGGGACAGGTTGGTGTTGTGAGCCAGATGGCCGGCGAAGTCGTCGGTGCAAAGCTGATTTGCAGGATCTGCGCCGTACTTCAGCAGGTAATTTGCCCACATTTCCAGAAGATCCAGATTTTCCTTGGCGTAGGACACATCGCCGGAGGCGATTGCCGCAGCCGCCGCCATGACGATCATGTTGCCGCATTCCTCAACGGGCATCTGTCCGTCGATATTGTTGTCGGCATAGACCTGACCGTTGACATGAGGATACTGACCGGCGTCGTGGGGAGCGAAGTCGAACTTCAGCTTCTTGGACCACTCATCGGAGCGGGCATACTTGATAATGGGTCTCATCATACCCACAACCAGCTCGGGATTGTAGAGCAGGAACATGGGGATGGAGGGATAGGAGACATCCACCGTAGCGGCACAGCCGTTGGAGTGGCACTCCTTGGATATGTAGAGGATGTTGCCGTCCTTGTCGAGAACCAGCTTATGAGCGGCGCAAACCTGACGGTATGCCAGCTCCAGCATCTCGGCATAATGCTTGCCGCCTGCCGCCTCGGCGTCGGACGCCAGCTTTGCGGAGAATGCGTTCGCCTTCTCCATTACTTCATTGTAATCGCCGAAGGCCTTGACAATCTCGTCGGTGATCAGGGCGCCGTCCTTGTTCCACCAGGACTTCAGATGATCGCCGAAGTAAATCATGGACTCGATGTCGTCATATGCGAAGGTAAACAGGGCGCCGCACTTGGGGCATCCGATTTCCTTTTCTGCGCAAACGAAGGTCATGAAGATGGATTTGCCGTGATGCTCTCTCTCACGGAATGCCATGGGGATCTCTTCGGCATACGCTCTGCCGCCCTTAACAGACAGGTAGAAGTAGCCCCAGTCGATACGGATATCGTCGCCTCTGCGGGCAAGAACTCTCTGCTTCTTGTTGCCGATCTTGGCGGTTGCGATCTCGCCCTGATCGAGAACTTCGGTCTCCACATGTCCGATTCCGCGGAAATCCAGACAGATTTCCTCGGAAACCTTTACGGTGATTTTCACCTTGTGTTCCTTGCCGTCGGTAGAGGTGTAGTTCACCTTCAGATAGCTGATGGGACGGGTGAAATAGTAGTAGTCATCGGGAAGCAGAGGGGTGGAGAAGAGGGCGGTCATCTCAATGCCTGCTGCCGCAAACTTGTACTCGGTAGACAGTGCGGTCACATTCAGGGAGACCTGCTCCATCGCGGGAAGGGGCTTGTTGGCAACGCCCATGAAGATGTAGTCTTCGCCGTCGATGTTGGCAATGCCCAGCATGGTGTTGGGCTTACCGGTCCAATGCTCTGTGGTGGCGTCGGTCAGCCTGTCGGCAGGCGACCACACCGAAAAATAGGGGTCAATCGTAATCAGAGGAACTGATGGAGGTCTGAGTTTCATAGGAATTTTTCCTTTCAAGTAAAAAATTTACTGAAATTATAGTACCATACTTTCCCCCGTTTGTCAAGCGATAAAAGCAAAATCATTGTGAATTTTTGCAAAAATCAACATTCAAAAACGACAGATTAACAAGACCAGAGAGGGATGTCGGCGCCCCGAACCTTCTTCCCGACAGGATCTGCCCTCACAGAGGTCATATCCCGTATGGGCACGGCTCTCCCCTCCTTCCCGTGAAGAAGGCGGAAAACATCATAAAATCCAATTTCCCGGCAAATGCCGGGAAATTGGATTTATAAACCGACTTGATCGGGCAGCGTTTGACGGAACCGCCTTATCCCTGCTTTTGCTCGACGGTGAACACATTCATGTCATACCAGACAATGGAGCCGTCGGGCGTATAGGCGGGGGCGCCGCCTTCGGTATAATAACGGTACTGTGCGGCAATCTGATCGGCGCTCATGGCGCTGTCCAGCAGATGAACCGTAGAAACAGCACCGTTCATCACATAGGATGCGCCGTCGGTGACGCCTACGCCCAAGGGAGCGGAGGAAGAGTTCACCGATCCCGTATAGCTTCTGGAGCCTACCGGTTTGCCGTCCACATACAGCTTCAGACCCTCGCTGTCCCGAACGCCAACGATATAGTGCCAGCTGTTCTGGGTAATTCCGGCTGTGGACATGGAAACCGTCACCGCCTGCCAGCCTCCGTCGTAGACAAAGAATTCCAGCTGCCCGCTTCCGTTGATCTTGATGGACATCTGAGTATCGCTTCTGGACACCAGCACATTGCCCGAATCAAAGGAAGAGAATTTGGCATATACGCCCACGGTGAACTCATGTTTGCCCGAAAGCGTACCGTTTTGCAGATTGTCCCTGTCCTTGACGGTAAAGTGCCCGTCGTAGGAGTAGCCCAGAGGTGCAGTTTCATCCTCGGTCAGTCTGCCGTTGGTCAGAACGGCGTCAAATCCGTTGCCCGATCGGTCGGTCAGGGTGAAGACACTGGACAGATATTCCTCTACCGCCAGAAGCTGACCGTAATTGGCAACGCAGGCCTGATACTCGGGCTTCAGCGCCTCATAGGCGGCACGAACCTCTGTCACCCGGCTGTAATCGCCGGACAGGGCGTCGATCATCTCCATGACCGGTGCGGCGTACAGATCGCCGATGGAGTCGCTTTCCCGCCAGAGCTTGGACAGGGCGTTCAGATCGGCGTTCTCTTTATCAAAGGGAACGATGGTATAGCTGTACGAATAGACGCCCTGATTGGTCAGACGGTACTGTTGCAGAGTGTCGGGGCCGCAGGATGCGCCGCCCGTCCCCCGTGAACCGTAGTCCACACTCAGATAGGTGTTTAGTTTGGAGCCGGAAAGCTGATAGATTCTGCTTGCGCCTGTCAGCTGAGCCGCCGTATAATGGAGCGCCGATGCCTCCATGAGATCGGTGCTGACCACCATCAGACCGGTCTGATATTCATCCGAGATCAGAGCCATATAGCGGACATCGGTCTTGTTTCCGGTATCCTGCGGGGTGGGATAGGGGAAGAAGGAATCGGTCACGGTGGTTTCCCAGATGCCGACGGTGGTTCCCTGCTTGCGGTCATTGTAGCTGTCCCAGAATCCGCCGCCATAGTAGGTGATCTGCTCGAAAGATCCGGGCAGAGTCAGAACCTCTCCGAATTTCGCCATCTCGCCCATGGACGGATCCTGCGTCAGAATCACATCCACGCCGATCTCGCCCGAACCGTAGACCGTGTAAACGGTGGTCAACTGAGACGATCCGGCATTTTTCAGCTCCCGGACCACGGTAAACCGTATCCATTTTCCTGCAGAATCGGTTTCGATATCCACAGACAGGGCATCCCCGGAGCTGACATTGTTCCACGGATAGGACGAGGAATCGTTTGCCAGTTTGCCTCTCCTGAAGTTGACGGCAGGTCCCTGAGTCAGAATCTCTTCGCCGCCGTAGGAACAGGAAGAGATCACGCCCTTTTTCTTCTGGAGCTTCAGCAGGAAGCCCTCTCCCTCCACATAGTAGAAGGTCGCATCCTCATCAAGGGTCAGGGTGGGCATGGCAGAGGTGTCGGCAGTCGGTGCGGAAGGGATGTCCACAGGCACCCGAAGCTGCTCATGGGCGATCACATATCCCTTCTTTGCCCAAAGAGTATCCGACTTCAGAGAGCAGGTCAGATTCAGATAATACTCGCCGCCTGCCACGGGGGTTCCGACCTTATAGGGTACCGTCACTTCCACCGTCTGACGGGGAGCGCAGGTTATGCTCAGACTTCCGCTGTCAATCACCTGTCCGTCCAGAAGCAGTTCATAGCCGAAATCGAACGCCGACAGATCGGTGACCGAGAACTCGTTGTAGACCGTGACCTTCCCTGCCTCCAGATCGGAAAGCTCGCTTTCGAACCAGACCGACTGATAGATGTACTGAACCTCATAACATTCGGGCTGCCATGTGCGGTCGGGATTCAGAAGACCGTTCTGGCAGAAATCGCCGGAGTTGATCTGATCGCCCCAGCATCCGCCGTAGGCAAAATATTTACCGTTCTGATAATAATCCTGCTGGGCATTGGACGGAAGCTCGGTTGCAACCGTCTGGTCTACAAAGTCCCAGATAAAGCCGCCCAGCAGATTGTCATAGGAACGAACCACATCCCAATATTCCTTGAGATTTCCCACCGAATTTCCCATGGCATGGGCATATTCACACTGAATCCAGGGCATTTTGTTGGTCTGCTTACCCATATTTTCCATGGAATCCACAGACCAGTACATTCCCGATCCCAGATCGACACCTCCGCCGGTACCGTAGGACTCGAAATGAATCATTCGGGTAGGATCCAGCTTTCTCAGTTTGGTTATCAGGGTGGGATAGATCGATGCCTGACTGGTTTCGTTGCCCAGCGACCAGATCAGGATGCAGGTGCGGTTTTTCTCACGCATGGTTTGGGAAAGAATCCGATCGGTGACCACATTTTCAAAATATTTCTTGGTATCGGTATCCGAAACCCCGTAATGGGATTCCACATTTGCCTCTGCCAGCACCAAAATGCCGTACTTGTCGCAGAGATAGTAGAGATACTTGTCGTCGGGATAGTGCGAGGTCCGCAGAGCGTTGATGTTCAGCTGCTTCATGGCGGCGATGTCGGTCTCATACAGCTCGTGAGAGACATATTTGCCGTCGGTGTAGCTGGTATCGTGGCGGTTCACGCCCTTGAGAAGGATGGGATTTCCGTTGAGCAGAACGGTATTGTATTTCCGGACATTTCCGGAACTTGCGGTAAAGGTCAGTTCCCGGAATCCCAGCTGCTGGGCAAGGGAGCCGTAGTACCTTCCCTCGCCGTCGTACAAAGTCAGAACCAGCGTATACAGATAAGGGTCCTCATCCGACCAGAGGTGGGGAGCGGTCACCGCCTTCTCAAGGCTGACCTTCACCGACTCTCCGGAACTAAGACGGACGGCATCCTTATTGGTGACCACGCCGTCCCCGAAAACCGAATTCCCGTCGGCATCGAACAGCTGAACGCCCACATAGTAGCCCTCGGCCTGCTCTGTGGTCCGATTGAGCAGTTCTGCCGTGACCTTCAGAGTGGCGTCGGTATAGGTCTTGTCCAGATCGGTGGTGACGGTATAGTCAAAAATCTGCACGCCGGGAGCCGAATGAACATAGACATCCCGGAAAATGCCCGAAAGACGGAGAAAATCCTGATTTTCGAAATAGGAGCCGTCGCACCAGCGAACCACCATGACCGCCAGCACATTATCCTTGCCGTCCTTGTTTAAGTAGGGGGTAATGTCAAACTCGGTCGCTACATAGGAGTCCTCGCTGTACCCTACCTCCATGCCGTTGACCCAGACATAGAAGCAGGATTCCACCCCGCCGAAGGTCAAATACACCGACCGTCCGTCCATGAAACTGCTGTCCAGATCGAAGGTGGTACGGTAGAAGCCCACGGGATTCATGGTCTTGGGGGCATAGGGCAGAGCCACATTCCCGTTGGAATAGGCATTCCAGGGGTATGCCGTGTTGGAGTAGATGGGAAAGTCAAAGCCCTGAGTCTGCCAGGAGGCAGGCAGGGTGACATCCTTGAAGCCGCCGTAATAGGCGGAGCCGTAACTGCCCACGGTGCCGTCTCCCCCGTACTTCGGAGCGGCAGACAGGTCGTAGTCCACCTTGTAGAAATTGCCGTACACACCGGCTGCTTGGGCAGTGCGGACATTTTCATAGACCGCCAGCTTCCAGTTCTTCCCTTCTCCGGTCAGAAGCTGATAATAGGGGGATTTTTCATAATCGTAGTCCTTCGCCCCCTGAATGGCGTCTTCCACCGATCCGTAGACCAATGCCTCGGAGGTTCGGTCGGTGACGGTGTTGACCGACACGATGTCGGTCTGGTTGACCTTGTTGCCGTCGGCATCCTTGCTGTTTACGGCGCCCGTCCATTCGTTCATGGAGAACAGCGTCTTTCCGAAGTTCTCGGGAATCACGATCGTCTGCTTGGGAAGCGTCTGATCGGGATCCCACGGTGTCGTTTCTGTCGTCAAAGTTGTACCGCCTTTCTTTGAGGAACAAGCCGCCAGTGCTGCCGCCGCCATTACTGCCGACAGGCACACGCAGCCGATTCTGATCTGTTTTTTCATTGATCCATTCCTCCCGTTGGATTCGTTCTCTGTTTTTCTTATTATACATTTTTCTAAGGAAAAGTAAAGACTCTTGGACATTTTTTGAGTTTTAAAGAGTCGCCGACCGTTCCGCCTGTATTCTCACAAAAGCCTCAGCCCTTTGGGATAGTGATTCTTTGCCACGCCGTCGCTCGCTTTAATCCCGCCCAAGGTACAGCCCCGATAGGTTACAACGCCCCAGCCCGTGAAGGCGGTACAGGGAACCGTGTTTCCCTTCAGATAGGCAACCGCCTGATCCCGGTCCAGCTCCAGCTTGCGGACAAAATCCTGTCCGTATGCCATGAAAAAGCGGTGATGGGGGATCAGTCTTCCCTTCTGTACCGACCCCAGCCGGACTCCGGGCGAGAAGAGTCCCGTCGGAATCATCGGAAAATCGGGACAAACGGCATAGATTCCCTCCTTGCGGGCGCACAGGGTCAGATTTTCCCCGACATCGCCGATTGTCTCCTTCAGAAACGCCCGCACAACTGCGGCATCCGCCTTGGAAGGCGGCGTCAGCGCATCGGAATAACAAAACCGGGGCTTATCCTCCCCGACCCGCCGAAGCAGGGCGGCAAACTGCCCTTCTCCCGACGCCAGATGGGGATAGAATCGGCGACAGCAGGACCAATTGATGCCGTCTTCCGGACTGCTGTCCGAGGGCGCAATGCCGCCGACGGTCACAGCCTTCACCGCCTCGGGCGGGCTTTCAAGGACATAATCGGGATGGGTGCGCAGGAATTTCAGAACGATCGCCTCATTTTCCTCGGTCGAAAAGGTACAGGTGGAATAGATCAGCCATCCGCCCGACTTCACCGTCCCCGCAACCGCCGACAGGATCTCCCACTGCCGATCGGCGCACATATTCATATTCTCTTCCGACCACTCGGACACTGCCCGGGGATTCTTTCGGAACATTCCTTCTCCCGAGCAGGGAGCATCCACCACCGTCAGATCGAAAACGCCCCGATAAAGGGAGCCCAACTGATCGGCAGTGAGATTGGTTACAACGCTGTTTCGGATGCCCAGCCGCTCGATGTTCTCGGCAAGGGTCAGACAACGGCTTTGCACCACCTCGTTGGAGACGATCAACCCATCCCTCCCGGCAAACAGATTCGCCGCCTGGGAGCTTTTTCCCCCGGGAGAGGCGCAGACATCCAGAATCATGGGCCGATCCCCCAAGGACCGCCCCTCCATCATGGAAAGAGGCATCATGGCAGAAGGCTCCTGCGCATAGACCGCCCCTGCATGATGCAGAGGTTGATTGCCGATCTTTTCGCACTCATACAGAAAACCCTCCCCGGTATAGGGCAGAGGAGTCAGTGGGAAATCCGCCGATTTCACCAAATCCGAGGTCGATATTTTGTGCAGATTCACATGAAGCCCCGAAACAGGGGGATTCTCGTATGCCGCAAAGAAGGCTTTCGCATCCGAACCCAGAATCGAGTTCATACGGGAAACAAATTGTTCGGGAAGGTTTATCATAATCACTCCATACCGCCTATGGGAAACTGCAGGCGGTTCTTCTTCCTGATTTTTGCAAAAAATGGGGGGTATTTTCCCCGACGGTTCACGGAAAACACCGCATCCGTGTCCCCATACGGAGATGGGGCGAAATATCGGACTCAGTCATTGCCGCAGTTTGCCGCGTCAATGGCGATAACCAGAAGCAGACCGGGGATCTCGTCGGCGGGATTGTCGAAGGACAGAACATAGGTATCCCCCCAGCGAAAGAGTTCCTTGGATATGTGCATCACCGTCCGCCTGCCGTCGGTCACATCATAGTCCCATCCAAACGGGTTTCCCTCTGCCGACCATCCTCTGAAGTCAATGTCGTATGTCGGTCGGAAGAAGGAGAACTGCTTTTGGACACTGCCGGCAACCAGTCCGTCGATGACCACCTCAAAGGCGGGCAAAAAGCGAAACAGCTTCTGATGAATCGACCCCACCTCCCGTCCGTCCATGCGGTAGACATGAATCTGATGACCGAGGGTGAAGATTTCCGCTTTCACATGATATTTCGGGCTTCCCGACTGGTCGTAGACATCATAGGTGTCCCCCCATGAAAAGACCCTCTGCTTGATAAGTAGCTGCATATCTGCTCCTTTCTCAACGGTATAAACAAAAATTGGGGACCGCTCACTTTTTCTCCACCAGAAAGAAGAAGGGCGAGGTGGGCGAGTTGATGATTTTCAGGCAGCTGACGGTAAACTGATATTTGGAGTAGCCCGACAGCATCTCGGTAACCATCCGGCCCTCCACTTCTCCCTCGGGATGTCCCGGATAGACGGCAATCAGCAGTCCGCCGCCGTGGGAAAGCATCCGGATAGCCCCCTCGATGGCGGGCAGGGTGGTTTCGTGAAGGGTGGTTATGGATTTATCCCCGCCGGGCAGCCAGCCCAGATTGAACATTCCCACGCAGATTTCCTCGTGAACATATTCGGACGCCAGATGGTGGGATGCTTTTATCAGCGTCACATTCCGGATGCCCTCCGATTCCAGCAGTTTGGCGGTGGAGTCCAGCGCCTGCTGTTGGATGTCGAAGGCGTATACCTTTCCGCTTTCCCCCACGGCCTTGGAAAGCCACAGGGTGTCGTGTCCGTTGCCCATGGTGAAGTCCACGGCAGTCCCTCCCGGGACGATATGACGGGAGATGAATTCCTTTTCGGTGGTCAGTAAATCCAGCATTGCAGTTTGATCCTTTCTCATTTCATTTTTCGTCGCAATCGGACATCAAAAGGGCGAACAGCTCCTCGGGGCTGTCGACGATATATTCGGCACCGGCATCCGCCAGTTCCCGGCGGCTTCCGTATCCCCAGCTCACGCCGATAACAGGCAGACCCTTGGCATGGCCGCCGTCCACATCGAAACATCGGTCGCCGATCATGACCGTCCCGCCGATTCCTCCCTTGGCATGGGAAAGGGCGTAGTCCACCACCTCGGCTTTGTCGGTGCGGCTCCCGTCCAGCAGGCTCCCCGCCACAAAATCAAATTCCCCGGCTATGCCGAAATTCTCCAGAATCTGCTTGACGAAGAACTCGGGCTTGGAGGAGGCAATCAGAAGTTCCCTGCCCGATGCCTTCAGCTTGGCAAGAAGTTCCCGGATTCCGTCGTACAGCCGACACTCATAGATGCCCTTTTCCCGATAATACTCCCGATACTTGTCCACAGCCCGGAAGGCGTCCTCCTTCGAGAAGCCGTAGAACTCCATAAAGGAGACATGAAGAGGCGGTCCCACCACCTTGAAGAGATTGGCGGGATCCTCCCGGATTCCGAAGGAATCCAGCGCATAGGCAAAGGATCGGGTCACGCCGAGGGCGGAATCGGTGACCGTTCCGTCCAGATCAAAAAGAAGGGTCTGAAATGGCATATTGGGGTTCCTTTCCGATTTATCATACATTCATAAACGGGTTCTGTCCGCAGGGCGGGCAGAAAACCGTGCCGAAGCACTCCCGCATACATTGTTATTGTACAACAAAAGCGAAAAAAAGTAAAGAACTTTTCAAAAAAAACTTGACAATCCGTAAGCTTTGTGCTAGAATAGCCCTGTACAAAATGCGATGAATCGGTCGGCTGACCCCAATTACCTTCCGAACAGAGAGAATCCGTCATGGGCTGAAAGCGGATTTGCGGAATGCGGGAAGGCCTTTCGCCGTGGAGCAGACAGGGTAAACGCCGAAAATTCCGGCAAGTAGCTCTGTACGGGTTGTTCCGTTACAGACAGAGAGATTCCGAGCCCCTTTGGGTCGGGATGGATCAGGTGGTACCGTGAAGCGTCGCCTTCACCCTGTGTTTTCGGGTGAAGGTGTTTTTTTGTACAAATATTTTACCGTTGAAAGGAAAATCGAAATGAAAGAATCCCTGCTGAAAATCAAGGCAGACGCCGAGGCAAAGCTCTCTGCCATCCAGAACGACGAAGATCTGGAAGCCTTCCGCATTGAATTTCTCGGCAAAAAGGGCGCACTGACCGCCCTGCTCCGGGGCATGGGCAAGCTCTCTGCCGAGGAGCGTCCCGCCATCGGACAGCTTGCCAACGAGATCAGAGCCACCATCGAAGAGGAGATCGCCGCCCGCAAGAAGGCAGTCGCCGCCGCAAAACTGTCCGCCAAGCTGGCGCTGGAGACCATTGATGTCACCGTACCTCCGAAAAAGGTCGAAATCGGCAAACGCCATCCTCTGGATCAGGTTGAGGGCGAGCTGTGCGACATCTTCCGCTCCATGGGCTTTGAGATTGCCGAAGGTCCCGAGGTGGAGTACGACACCTACAACTTCCAGAAGCTGAACATCCCCGAAAATCACCCTGCCAGAGACACTCAGGACACCTTCTATATCACCGACAAGGTGCTTCTGCGCTCCCAGACCTCTCCCGTACAGATTCGGGTCATGGAAAAACAGCGTCCCCCCATCCGCATCATCTCCCCCGGCAGAGTCTACCGTGCCGACGAGGTGGACGCCACCCACTCTCCCGTCTTCCATCAGCTGGAGGGACTGGTCGTAGACAAGGGCATCACCATGTCCGACCTCAAGGGCTGTCTTGAGACCTTCGCCAAGCAGATGTTCGGCGAGTCCACCCGTCTGCGCTTCCGTCCCCACCACTTTCCCTTCACCGAGCCTTCTGCCGAGGTAGATGTTTCCTGCTTCGTCTGCGGCGGAAAGGGATGCCGTGTCTGCAAGAACGAGGGCTGGATTGAGATTCTGGGTGCCGGCATGGTTCACCCCAATGTCCTCAGAGGCTGTGACATTGACCCCGAGGTTTATTCGGGCTTTGCCTTCGGACTTGGCATCGAACGAATCACCATGATCCGCTACTCCATCGACGATATGCGCAACCTGTACGAGAACGATCTGCGTTTCCTCGGACAGTTCTGAGAAGGCGTGCGGACGCTCCTTCGGGAGTCTCTGCAAGCATATGAGGACATATCACTACAATGATTCAGGCTATTGCACAGGTTGCAGGCGTGCTTGCGTCCGCAACCGTTATCGGCTCGTTTCAGGTTCGGAATCCCCGGAAGATTCTGGTCATCCACATCATCGCAATGTCGTTCTTCACCCTTCACTTTGCCCTGCTCGGGAGGGTTTCGGGAACGATTCAGAATGCGCTCGGTGCCGTGCGCAATCTGCTGATGCTTCTGATTCCGGCGAAGACGAAGGCAAACCGCATTGCGGAAGGGGTCATTCTGGCGGCGTTCGCTTCGATCCCGCTGATTGAGTACCTTGTTCCGTCGCTTCCCTTCAATGCGTGGGATCTGCTTCCTGCGGCGGCAATGGTGATCGGAACGGCATTCTATTGGAAGGCCAGCACCCGCTCGCTCCGGATCGCCCAGCTTTTCGTGATTTCCCCCTGCTGGCTGATCTATGACATGATCTTCCGCTCTGTCCCCGGTATGGTGACGGAAACCTTCAATATGACCTCGGTTATCATCTCCTTTGTTCGGATGAAACGGGCGAAAAAGAAAGCATAAATAAGATTATCGAAAATTTGCAAGCTGATCTGCATGCAGGTCAGCGGAAAGGTATGGTTCTAACGATGAATCTGTCAAGAAACTGGCTGTCCGACTTTGTGGATACTTCGGACATTGCCACCAAGGATTTTTGTGATAAACTGACCGACACCGGCTCAAAGGTGGAATCCTTTGAGGAAAAGGGTGCCGATATCGAAAATGTGGTAGTGGGCAAGATCCTGTCCATCGTCCCCCATCCCGACTCCGATCACATGGTGATCTGCCGGATTGATGTGGGGGAAAGCGACCCCGTTCAGATCGTCACCGGCGCCCAGAATGTATTTGTGGGCGCACTGGTTCCCGCCGCAAAAGCTCCCGCAAAGCTTCCCGGCGGTGTGACCATCAAGGCGGGCAAGCTCCGGGGCGTGGAGTCGAACGGTATGCTCTGCTCCATCGCCGAACTGGGTCTGACCCTTCATGAGGTTCCCTACGCCATCGAGGACGGCATCCTGATCCTCCACGAGGACTGCAAACCCGGCGACGACATCCGGGATGTGCTGATGCTCCGTGACGATGTGGTGGAGTTCGAAATCACCTCCAACCGTCCCGACTGCCTGTCGGTCATCGGACTTGCCCGTGAGGCCGCCGTCTCCTTCGACCGTCCCTATCACATTCCCACCCCCACCTTCACCGAGAAGGGCGGCAATATCGCCGACTATCTCAGCGTCGAGAATCAGGCTCCCGATCTCTGCTCCAGATATACCGCCCGGGTGATCCGCAATGTGAAGATTGCGCCCTCCCCCCTGTGGATGCGGATGCGTCTGTCTGCTGCCGGCGTTCGTCCCATCAACAATATCGTGGACATCACCAACTATGTCATGCTGGAATACGGTCAGCCCATGCACGCCTTCGACTATTCCATGCTGGACGGTTCCCACATCATCGTCCGCCGTGCCGCCGAGGGTGAGAATTTCCGCTCGCTGGACAGCAAGGATCACACCCTGACGCCCGGCAATCTGGTCATCGCCGACGAAAAGAAGGCGGTTGCTCTGGCAGGCGTCATGGGCGGCGAAAACTCCGAGATCAAGGACGACACCCGTACCGTCGTCTTCGAGTCGGCCTGCTTCGACGGTGCCACCGTCCGTCTGTCCGCCAAGTCCCAGGGAATGCGCACCGAATCCTCCTCCCGCTTTGAGAAGGGGCTGGATGCCGAGAACGCACTGGACGCCCTGAACCGTGCCTGCCAGCTGGTAGAAGAGCTGGGCGCCGGAGAGATCGTCACCGGACTCATCGACTGCTATCCTGTCAAGAAGATCAACAACACCGTTCCTCTGGAGGTCGATCGGATCAACCGCTTCCTCGGCGTCGAACTCAGTGAAGAATATATGACGGGAATCCTGCAAAATCTGGGCTTCACCATCGAAAACGGCATCATTACCGCTCCCCACTGGCGTTCGGACATCGCCGAGATGAACGACATCGCCGAGGAGGTCATCCGGATATACGGCTACAACAAGATCGCCTCCACTCCCTTTGTGGGTGCGGTGAAGACCGGCGTTCTGACTCCCATGCAGGCATACCGTGCAAGAGTTCATCAGCTGCTGTGCGGCATGGGGCTGACCCAGGCCGTGACCTTCTCCTTCGTTTCCCCAAAGGATGCCGACCGGATCGCACTTCCCGCTGATGCGCCCGAAAGAAAGTATGTAGTCATCCGGAATCCTCTGGGTGAGGACACCGGCGTCATGAGAACCACCATGATCCCCTCCCTTCTGACCAGCCTGTCCCACAACAATGCCCATCACATTCCCAAGGCCGCCATGTACGAGCTGGGACACATCTATCTGCCCAAAGAGAATCCCGACGAGCTTCCCGACGAGCCCTATGTTCTGGCCTTCGGCTTCTACGGATCCGGCGACTTCTACACCCTGAAGGGTATGGCGGAGGCCATTCTCACCGATGCGGGAATCCAGAAACTGCGCTACGAAGCCAACCGTCAGAATCCCACCTTCCATCCGGGCAGATGCGCCGACATCATCGCCAGAGGAAACATGGTCATCGGTACCATCGGACAGATTCATCCCACGGTTGCATCGGAATACGGCTTCACCCAGCCGGTCTATGTGGCATATCTGCCGCTGGAGAAGATTTTCTCCATTGCCAACTTCAAGAAGCAGTTCAAGCCTCTGCCCAAGCATCCTTCCACCTTCCGTGACTTCGCTTTCCTTTGCGACAGCAGTCTGGAGGTCGGCAAGATCGAAGAGGTCATCCGCAAGACGGCGGGCAAACTGGTAGAATCGGTAGACCTGTTTGACATCTTCACCGGTGAAAAACTGGGCGCCGACAAGAAGAGTGTCGCCTACCGCATCACCTTCCGTTCCCCCGATCACACCCTGACCGACGACGAGGTTACCGCCGCCGTAAACAAGCTCCTTTCCGCACTGGAAAAGCAGCTGGGCGTAACCATCCGGAAGTAATCCCTTTTCACCGACTCATCCCCTTCTGCGGGGCTGTCACGATCCCACGAGCGGACCGTGACAGCCCCGCTTTGTTTGCCCGCCCCGTCGGTCTTTCATATTCCAATATTCATGATAAAATTTCCAACAATTTTTCAAAAAGGACTGTACTTTTTCAAATCAATGTGCTATAATAGGTGCGTATGTGTCCACGAGCGTGAACACAAATGCGCACTATGCATGCACAGGAGGATTCCTATGAATGAACTTATTCCAAAAGTCTCCCCTGCGAAGGTACTGTTAAGTGCTACCTTCCTGTCCGGAGAACAAAATTCCGCAAACCTTTATCACTCAGACAAAAAATTCCGTGCGGAGCTTTCCAGCGGTCCCGAAGATACCTGGATCGGGCCTGCCAACACCGGCATTTCAGGTCCCCACACGCTGAAGGTCTCCGGCCTCATTGAGAACGGCGGCAAATATTCTGTCACCCTGTTCAAGGGTCTTGAGATTCCCGTCAGCGCCGACACCACTCTGAAGTACCACATTTTCCCCTCCATGAGTACCCGTCACTACGACTTCCAGTATACCCAGATGTACTTTGGATTCGATTTGATCTTCACAGACGGTACCAAGCTCTCCGAGCTGTCCGCCGTGGATCAGAACGGCGTGGGCATCTCCCCCGTGGCTCAGGGCGAATCCCGGATCCTTTTCACCCACCAGTGGAATCAGGTTATCGTCAAAGTAGGCAGATTCGCCGAGGGCAAGGTAATTGAGAAGGTCGTTCTGAAATATGAAAAGCCTACCGGAAACGGTCACTTTGTCACCTATTTCGACGATTTTTCCATCTACGATCAGGCAGACACCGTCTATACCCGTCCCTGCCACTATGTCAACATTCTGAGAGGTACCAACGACTCCCCCGCCTTCTCCAGAGGTCTGACCGCACCTGCCGTTCTGGTTCCCCAGGGCTTCAATATGTACGCTCCCTGCACCAATCACGGCGGCAACAAGCATTACGACTACCTTTCCCGCACCATGGACAGCATCTCCATCTCCCACGAGCCGTCTATCTGGATCGGCGACCGTGGAACCTGGCAGTTCATGATCAACACCAGCCGGGAGGCAGGCGAGGACGAATCCTTCTCCACTCACGAACAGCACAATTTCTTCTCCCACGACAACGAAATCGCACTGGCTCACTATTACAGCATCGCATTTGATGCCAACGGCGGCGATGCCTCCAATTCCAGATTGGAGATCACCCCTACCAATCACGGCGTCTGCGCACGCTTCACCTACACAAAGGAAGAGTTCAGTCACAGCATCCTGTTTGACTGCCAGAACGCAGACGGAAAAGTCAGCTTCGGCAGTGACGGATCCTTCATTGCATACAGCGAGCACAAGTCCAACGGATCGGGCAGAGTCTACATCTACGGTACCTTCTCCGAAATGCCCAAGGCAACCGCCATCAACGGCAAGTACGCCATCGCATCCTTCGAGGGCAGCGAAATCATCATGAAGTTCGCATCCTCCTACATATCCTATGCTCAGGCAGAGAAGAACTACAATCTGGAGCTGGTGGACCGCACCTTCGAGGAGATCTGCTCCGACGCCGCAGACGCATGGGACGCCATCTTCTCCCATGTAACGGACATCAAGGGTGCCTCCGAGGTTCAGCTTGAAAACATCTACTCGGGTCTGTACTATCTCTACAAGTACCCCAACACCATCGCCGAGAATGTCGGCACCCGTGAGAATCCCGTTCTGAAATACCGTTCTCCCTACACAAAGAAGGTAGAAGACGGTGAAATGTACATCAACAACGGATTCTGGGACACCTACCGTACCGTCTGGGCGGGCTATACTCTGCTGACCCCCGAGAAGATGCCGAAACTTTTGAACGGTTTCGTTCAGCACTACAAGGACAGCGGTCTGGTTCCCCGTTGGTCAGCTCCCGGCGGCGTCAACTGCATGGTAGGTACTTCCTCCGATGTCATCTTCGCCGATGCGGCTGTCAAGGGCGTTGACTTCGATCTGGAAACCGCCTATGAGTCGGCGGTCAAGAATGCCTGCGTCTACTCTCCCGAACCCAAGGACGGCGGCCGTGAACTGCTGGACCGTTCCATCTTCTTAGGCTACACCCCCGGTCATCACGAGGACTTCTCCTGGTCCATCGAGGGCTACATCAACGACTTCGGCATTGCACAAATGGCAAGAATCCTCGGAGAGCGCACCTCCGATCCCGAGGAAAAGAAGAGATATGCCGCAGACTACGCCTACTTCATCAACCGTGCCAAGAACTACACCCTGCTCTTCTGGGACAACGGCGAGGGCGTCAAGAACAAGTGGTTCCGCGGGAAAGAGGCGGACGGCAGCTGGACCCGTGCCAATATGCACCACGATAAGTTCGACCCTCTGTTCTGGGGCAACGACTTCACCGAAACCGACGCCTACAACATGTCGGTATCGGTACCCTTCGACGGCAAGGGACTTGCCAACCTCTACGGCGGCAAGGACGCTCTGGCGAAGAAGATCGACTCCATTTTTGAGACCTACGATGTTTACCGCGGATACGGCGCTACCGGAGAGACCGACGGAATTCACGAGCAGAGAGAGGCTCGTGAGATGAAGCTGGGACGCTACGGTCAGTCCAACCAGCCCTCCCATCACATCATCTATATGTACAACTTTACCTCCGAACCCTGGAAGGCACAGAAGTACAGCCGTGATGTCACCCGCAGACTGTTTGTAGGCGGCAAGTTCGGTCAGGGTATCCCCGGTGACGAGGACAACGGCGAGATGTCCACCTGGTATCTCTTCTCCGCTCTGGGCTTCTATCCCCTGTCCGTGGGATCGGGCGAATATGCCATCGGTTCTCCCCTGTTCGAAGAGGTTACTCTGAACTATGCGGGACATTCTTTGCACATCGTGGCAAAGGACAACTCGCTGGAGAACATCTATGTACAGTCGGTGACTCTGAACGGCGAGACGCTGGACCGCACCTTCATCACCCATGAGGAAATCAAGAACGGCGGTGAACTGGTATTTGAGATGGGTCCCAAACCCTCCGATTTCGGAACCGTTGCACCTGCCTCGCTGACCGCAGGAGATGCTCCTGCCGCACCGCTGACCGATCTGGTATCTCCCACTGTCAAGGTCATTCCCGCAGTCAAGGAGACCACCGAGGCCGTGGATCAGGATGCCATCTACACTACGGTAGCCGGCATTGCCGCAACCTGCGACAACACTTCCAAGACCGATGCCCGCATTCCCGCAGGTACCAAGGTCACTTACAGCTTCAAGGATGCCAAGACGGTCGGAATTCTCACTCTGACCTCGTCCATTGATCCCGAGACGCTGTCCAAGGTGACCCTGTACGGCGCCGTCAACGGCGGTCAGTGGGAAAAGATCGGACAGTACAGCGATGTGGTATTCAAGTGGCAGCAGCAGACCCGCCCCTTCCTGACCGAATCGGACGGAAGCTACAACCACTTCATGCTGGAATTCGCCGACAGCTGCACCATCTCCCAGATCGAACTGCTGGGGCGGTAATCAGGAAAACGGTATCCCATAACGGAACCGTATTTCATGTCACGCTTCCGAATACCATTAAATCATCTGAATTTTTTTCCGAAAAGGGCTTGACAAAACCGATTTTTTGAGTATAATACATCATGCTTGCTCGGAAGGCAAATCATTCAGAAGAAATGATGAGCCGGATAAGGCAACAGGCTGAAACGCCTGTATGACTTATCCGGCTTTTTTGTTTTCCGGCAGTAAAATCAAGTCATCGGAGGATCTGCGGCCGCAGCCGCAAGGTCGATAAAGATGTCGGGTGCGCTCGGTTATTTGAGAAAATAACCGGGCGCTTTGTTATGAAAATCAAAATATTCGGAGGTATTATGATGAGAATTATTACAATCAACCGGGAATTCGGCAGCGGCGGACGGGAACTTGGAAAGCGTTTGGCAGACGCTCTCGGTATCCCATGCTATGACCATGAAATTGTGGACATGGTGGCAGAAAAATACGGTTTTGACAAAAACCATGTTACACATGTTTCCGAAAAGGACATTCGAGTGTTCTACCCTACCACCATAGCGCACCGACTTGTTGCACCTCATCCTATGACACAGCAATCGGTAGCAATCACGGTCTCTGAACATGAACTGATCAAAGAGCTGGCACAGCAGGGGGACTGCGTAATCGTAGGACGGTGTGCAGACATTGTTTTGCGTGAAATGAATCCCATGAACATCTTTGTATATGCCGATCGGCAGTCCAAGCTGATTCGCTGTAAAAACCGTGCGGATGAAAAGGAGCATTTCTCGGAAAAAGAAATGCTACGAAAAATGAGGCAGATTGATAAAGAGCGTGCCGCATACCGTGCTATGTTCTGCGAAGAGGCCTGGGGTAAAAAAGAATCCTATCATCTTTGCATCAACACTTCGGGCAGGGAAATCAAAACATTGATCCCCGCCGTTGCGGATTATGTAAAACTTTGGTTTTGTCGGGAATAAAGCGGGGTGAAATATATGGTATCTTCAAGAAGAAAGATGATCTTTCAAAATGTTGCGCCTGCCATTTTAGCCAATGCCTGTGTATTTCTGTTTTCTGTCGTGGACGGTATTTTCGTCGGAAACGGTGCCGGAAGTCAGGCACTCGGTGCGGTCAATCTGGCACTGCCCTTTGTACTGCTTGCACAGGCACTGAATGCCATGGCAAGTATCGGCGGCGTTACCATTACAGCTATCCGATTCGGACGCAGTGATAAGGCAGGCGGGCAAAACGCTTTCATGCACTCGTTTACCTTAAACCTTGCTGTCGGTGTTCTGATTACCCTGTTAGGCTCCGGATTTACAGGTGCGGTGTGCGGTCTGCTGGGTGCATCCGAAAGCTATTTGCCGCTTGTACGGGAATATGTATTCTGGTATGCGCTTTTTGCCATTCCCAATGCGCTGTCCCTGAACCTGCAATCCTTCTGTCGCAACGACGGTTCTCCCGGACTGGTGGCAGTCACAAATGTTGTCAGCACATCGCTGAACATTTTCCTTGACTGGCTGTTTGTCTTTCCTTTGCAAATGGGCGTGATGGGTGCGGCTGTCGCAACCGGCATTTCGCAGATTGCCGGTTTGTTGGTGGTTTTGACACATTATGTGTTTAAAAAGGGCAACCTTCGAATCTGCAAATACAAGCCGCAGATGAAGCTGTTTCGCAAAATTGCATTCCGTGGACTGCCCGAGGCCATCGCCCAGTTCTCCACACCGGTCACGACTCTTTGTATGAACCGCACCCTGATGGCAGCCTACGGCGATATCGGTATCAATGCGTTTGCCATTATCTCTTATCTGTCCTCCTTTACAATGTCCGTCTTCTTCGGGGCATCGGAGGGAATGCAACCCCTGTTCGGGCAGGCTTACGGTGCAAAAGAGGACGACAACCTGAAGCATTACTACCGTGCAGGGCAGTTCATCAGCGTTATCGGAAGCGCGCTTTGTGTGGCAATCTATGTGATCTTTCCGCACTTTCTCTGCAAGCTGTTCGGCGCGGACGCCGAAACGCTGGAATTTACGGCAATCCATATGTGGGAATACTGCTGGGGCTTTATCACCGGCAGTGTCAACAGTATGCTTTCCGCCTACTTCTATTCCACCAAGCGCTCCGGTCAGGCAATTGCCCTGAATGTTGTGCGCAGTCTTGTGATGAATTCGCTGATTATTACATTCCTGCCCAAACTGTTCGGAAGTGCGGTCGTATGGCACACCTTCGGAATCTATGAGGCGCTTGTGCTGATTGTGGCAATTACACTCAGGAAAACCTCCGAGAGAAAAGGCATCATTTACAGGTAAAGGAGATAGCGTATGTCTGAACAAGTCATGAAAAACAACGGAAGCACCGACTTTCTCACCGGAAAAGTCAAACCGATGTACTTCAAATATCTGACTGCCGCTTTCGGCAGTGCGCTGATTTCCTCGATTTACGGCGTGGTCGATATGGCAATGGTCGGTCAGTATCAGGGACCGAGCGGAACGGCGGCTCTGGCGGTGGTCAGCCCGATCTGGAATATCATATACAGCCTGGGACTGCTTATGGGAATCGGCGGTTCTGTCCTTTTCAGTACCTTGCGGGGAGAATCGGAACAAAACCGCAAAAAGTCAAACGAATACTTTACAGCCGCTTTGATCGGCACGGCGATTTTGGCGGTCATCACTTGGATCGCAGTCATTTTCTTTGACCGTGAACTGCTGATGCTTTTCGGGGCAAAGGAAACGCTGCTCCCGTTGGCGAGGCGTTATCTTTTCCCTGTAAAATTTGCCGTGCCGAGTTTCCTTTTGACTCAGCTTATGGCGGCGTTTTTGCGCAATGACGGCAATCCGGGACTTGCAACGAAAGCCGTTTTGTTCGGCGGTATCTTCAATGTTTTCGGGGACTGGTTCTTCGTCTTTGCATTGGATATGGGCGTTATGGGAGCCGGTCTTGCTACCGTTATGGGCTCCGTTTTCTCCCTGATCATGATGCTGACCCATTTTTTCAGCAAAAGAAACACCCTGCGGCTTGAAAGACCGACAAAACTGCTTTCCATGCTGAAATCCATCAGCGTAACCGGTTTTTCCACCTTCTTTATTGATGTGGCGATGGGAATCCTGACCATGCTGTTCAACCGTCAGATTCTTAAGTATCTCGGCACCGATGCGCTGTCCGTTTACGGTATCATTATCAACATCAGCACTTTTGTCCAGTGCTGTGCTTACAGCATCGGTCAGGCGTCCCAGCCGATGATCTCCACAAACTTCGGCGCACATGGGGGAAAACGGATTCGTGATATTCTGAAATATGCCCTCGCAACAGCCGCCGTATTCGGTCTGATTTGGACGGCGCTGGCTGAATTTGCACCCAATCTTTTTGTCCGTATCTTTATGACGCCGACAGACGGCATCTTAAAAATCGCGCCTGCCATAATTCGCAGGTACGGTATTTCCTTTTTGCTTCTGCCGCTCAATATCTTTTCGACCTACTATTTCCAAGCCCTCATGAAGCCGTCGATTTCCTTTATCGTATCGGTATCAAGTGGTGCGGTTATCAGCGGGATTTTGATTTATCTGCTACCCATCGTTGCCGGGGCGGGCAGCATTTGGTTTGCCATGCCCCTGACGGAGCTGATCGTTGCGATTTTTGTTGCGGTCATGATGACACGCTATACGAAACGGTTATCTGCTGAAAAGTAGAAAAAAATCAAAAATGCACCTATCAGTTTACCGTGAGTTTTTCTGGCTGTGGCATACTGCTTTCCATCAAGACAGGGCGCCTATCAGGAAGGGACTGCTTTCGGTGGGCCCAAACAGATCACAAAACCCAACGGGGGCAAGCGTTGGACTTGCTCCTCCGTTGGGTTTTCTGTTTTGCATTTCTGCAACCGGGTCCTTTTTACAGCCCCAATGGAATCCCGATTACTCCCCGAAATCCCGATCCACACGGATACCGGGGGTAATGTCCGGGTATTTTTCCCCGATCTCACGGCAAATCAGAGACAGCAGTTCCTCATCGGGCAGAACGAAATCCACAGGAACGGTCAGATCGAAGAACAGCTTGACTCCGTCCTCCTCCTTATGAAGATGCAGATCGTGATAGCCCAGTTTTGGGGAAATTCCTCTGAGAATTTCTCCCACATCCGCCCGCAGACGGGTCAGCCGCTCGTCGTCGTTGACCACCGGATCCACATGAATCACCAGATGGATTCCCGACTCTGCCAACACCTCCTGCTCAATCTCATCCGCAACGGTGTGTGCCGTCAGCAGATCGGTGCGGGCGTCGATTTCCACATGAGCCGTGGCAAAGATCCGGCTCTCTCCGTAACTGTGAACCATGAGGTCGTGCATTCCCAGCACCTCGGGACGGCTCAGAATCCGGGCATTCAGACGGTCCACAACCTCCTTGTCGGGAGCCTTCCCCAGCAGAAGCCCGGTCGCCTCCCGCACCAGCTTCCCGCCGGCGATCAGAATGACAACGGCAACCGCAATACCCACATATCCGTCCGCCTCAATTCCCGTGGTTGCACGGAGCAATCCTCCCAGCAGAACCACCGAGGTCAGGATGGCGTCTGTGAAGCTGTCCACCGCACTTGCCCGAAGGGTCTGGGAACGGAGAATCGCCCCCATATGCCGATAGAACAGTCCCAGACCCAGTTTGGCGGCAACCGACAGTCCGAGAAGCGTCAGCGTCAGCGCCGTAAAATGGGTGGCATTTTCACCGAATATCCGCTGAACCGACTCCTTCAAGAAGGAAAAGCCCAACAGCAGAATCAGAAAGGACAGCATCAGACCGGTGATGTACTCATATCGGGCGTGTCCGAAGGGATGCTCCTTATCGGCAGGTCGGGAGGACAGTCGGAAGCCCAGAATGGTCAGAACCGATCCTCCGCAGTCGGACAGATTGTTGGCGGCATCCGCCATAACCGAAACCGACCCCGATATCATACCCAGCACCAGTTTGCATCCCGCCAGCATCAGATTGACGGCGATTCCCACGATCCCCGCACGCTCGCCGCGGCGGTCAAATCCGGTTCCGTTTTCCGAGAGATCAGCCTTCACCCTCGTCGTTCTCGTCGTTTTCTCCGTATTCGTTTTCTTCATCCTCATCCCTCCGCATCCTGCCGTATTTTTCGATGGCCTGACCGATCAGCTCTGCCACATCCTCACCGCACTCCAGAATCATGGCATCCTGTCCGGACCCTGTCTTGAATATGTAATAATAGGTCTGTTTGGGAAAGAGGGAGACGGCGAAATTTTCCTTTCTGTTGATGGTGCCGTACTCGGACATATCCTTTTTCCCGGGGACAATCCGATCGCCTGCCGTAATGCGGATATCGGCAAGGAGTTTGTTCGATTTTGCCGTCACACGGTGAACGGTAAAATAGCCCTCTTCGTTGATGGAGTAGACATAATCGTTAATCAGATAGCGAATAGCGACCAGCAGATCGGCAACCACCGTCACCATAAGACCCGTCTGATTGACCACCGAATACCCCCATTTCAGCGCACTGAACAGCCAGAAGAGGAAGGCCATAGTGGTCAGAAATCCCACCACAATCCATGCGTTTTTGGTGTTCTTATTGGGTTTGAATTGCATATTTCTTCTCCTTTTCCTGATCTTTACCGTATTTCGGCAATTGAAGTCAGAATACCCGGCCGCTGTCTGCCCGGAACGATCTCCACGATTCCATAGGTATGGGTGGAGGAAATGCTACCCGGGTTGAACAGGTATATTCCGTGATCTCCCTCGTCGGCAAGATAGTTCTCGCAGGGGACATGGGTGTGTCCGAACAGGATCAGATCGGCAGAGTGTTCGACTCCCGCGCGGATCAGATCGGTGCTCGTATATTTGACAGCATATTCGTGTCCGTGACAGAAAAACACCCGACAGCCTCCGAAATCCAGACACTGCTTTAAGGGAAGATCGGAGGAAGTGCCGAAAAGATCGCAGTTGCCTCTCACCGCCGCATGGGGAAGGTGCATTTCTTCGCACAGCGACTCAAATTCACGGTTTCCGTCCCCAAGATGCAAAAAACAGTCGGCGCCGGGATGCAGCTTTGCTGCCTGCCGCATTCCGTAGCTCTGTCCGTGGGAGTCGGAAAAAACAATCAGTTTCAAGATAAAACCCTCTTTCTCTTCTTCATGAACCAATCTCCCCTTCCCGTCATACTATGTTAAGGAAAACCGATAAAGGGGGGAGCGTTTATGCAACACGATGTATCCGATCTGCGGAATCTGGACGACGAACAGTTCCGACAAATGGTGCGCATGGCGGCAGGCGCCATGGGGCTGAGCCCCGATCAGGTGGAGAACCTGATCTCCAACACGCCTGCGCTGAAGACGATGCTGGCGGGAGCGTCCGACAGCGATCTGCAAAAGCTGGCAAATCGGATCGGAAAAGACCGGACGGAAGAGATCCTGTCGAAGCTTCAAAAATAGCCGCAAAGTTGCACACAGGCGTTATGATATTATTACCGTACAGCGAAAGAATGGCAGGGTCCGTGCATGAATAGAATCGGTTTACAAACCAATCAGCCAAATACAGAGGGGAGAGATCATGATTGACCGATCCGCAAAATTTTTCCGGTATGGGCGATCTGCTCAAAAAAGTTATGGAGAATCCCGAGCTTCTTTCGGGAGCCATGAACATGGCGTCGGTACTGGCATCCTCGGGGGCACTGAACAATCTCTTCCCGAAAAAGGCAGACGAGACGCCCCCGAAATCGGAGTGCATTCGGGATTGGCAGCAGGACAGCGCCCGGCCGATTCCATGCGAAGAAGATCGGGGGGAATGCAGGAGAGATTGCCCCCAAAAGGAGCAACCTCCCAGACCAAAGATCGGGCACAAGGAGCGTACTGCACTTCTGGAGGCAATGCGACCCTTTATCTCCCCCGACAAGAAGGATCGGCTGGAGCTGCTCATCCGTCTTCTGGAGGTTATGGAGCTGGCAGAGGGTATGGGCGGCAAATCAACCCGATAGAAGAAGGGGAGGATTCCATGTACAGTCGATACAAAATCCGTGTTCCGTCCCCGCCTCCCGATTATGCGGGAACCGCTTTTCCGTCAGACCCCGCTTTGCCGTCCGGCGCCTCCATACCAGAAAAGGAGATCGGAAACGATTCCTGTCAGCCAACCGTAGGGCTTCAGGACTCCGCCGATATTCCCAATGCCGCAGAGGCATTCCCGGGGTTTTCCGATCCTCCTCCGGAGTCCGGGGAGCTTCAATCCCGGGATTCGCAGGAGATTCAGACTGCCGTCCCGGTTGAACCGGAGGAGGGCGACCAAACGGAGCCTGCCGTCAGCTGCACGGTTCCCCTGATCGGCGACGGATCGACCGATGATACCCGCTATGATCCGATCTCCGACAGGATCAAACAGCTGTCGGAGCTTCTTCGGACGCCGACGGTCGGCGAAAGGACAGACATGGAAGATATTCTTACAAAAGACAGTACCCAATCGGATCCCTTCGACCTTTTGACGGGGCTTGATCTGCACGATTGGCTCTTTATGGGAGCCATGCTGTTCCTGATGTCGGGAAAGGCAGGCGACGATTCCTTTCTGCTGATCTCCTATCTGCTCACCTGCGGGCTTTGAAGCGTTTCGAAAGTCCCGACAGAATGCCCTTCGCCATAAACAGGATGGGATAACGGTTCAGCCAGTACAATAGGGCGAGAAGAACCAGATCGCCGACAATCCAGATGATTCTCCACCGGGTCATGGTCAGAATCACCATGCCAAGGAGCAGGAGATTGTTCAGCAGGGTCATCAGCGGATGAACCTCAATGGAACTTCGGACGATAACGGCACGGGTTAGGAAGGTGACAAGATAGCTGACATAGGTGGCAATGGCAGCGCCGATTCCGCCGAACCGGGGAATCAGAATCAGATTCAGAATCAGGTTGACGGCGGCTCCGGACAGGGCGGTAAACATGGTGGGCAGACTCTTCATGCGCACCATGTTTTCGCTGTCCAGATAGGACGCAAAGTTGTGAAGCACCATGGCAAGGGTCAGAATGGGAATATAAATCCAGGCATCGGCATAGGATTTTGCGAACATCAACGCCGTTATAACCTTGGAAAACAGGATGATACAGCCGCCAAGCAGGTAGAGGATGGAGGAATAGGTGACAAAAATCCGGGTATAGTAGCGTTTTTTGTCGGAAGCATTCTTTTCGTCCATGGCGGAAATCTGCCAGGCGTAGATGAAAATGGAGTTCAGGACACCCAGCAGGGTGGGAATCTTATAGGCGGCGCTGTACAGTCCGTTGACGCTGTCGCCGCAGAAATAGGTCACCATGAAGCGGTCGGAGATGTTGATGATCCACATGAAGACGGTGGTGGGAATCAGAGGGATGCTGTACCGCAGCATACTCCGGATGGACGAGGTGCGGATCTCGTTCAACGAAAAATCCTTCCACAGTTTTTCCTTCACGATCAGAAACAGGGTAATCAGCAGATCGGCAACCGGTACCGACAGCACATAGCCCACCGAGGACATATGCAGGGGGATCAGGAAGAGGATGTTCAGGGAAATCACCAGTGCGGTGTTGAGAATACCCTGAACGGCATACAGCCGGACCTTGCCCTGGGAGCGGATATAGTTGGTGCAAATGGTGTGGAAAACCGACGCCATGGCGTAGAATGCCACCAAAAAGACATAATTTTTGAAATAGTTGATCTGCCATAGGATGGGCAGGATGGCCAGCAGGAGCAGGGATCCCATTCCCCAGATCACGAAGGCGGAGGAAAAGACCTCTTTTCTGCGGTATTCCCCTCCCTTTGCAAGGCGGAAGATTGCCTCTCCGATTCCGAAGGAAATCAGAGGAATCAGCAGGGACGCAAGTTCTGATATATTGGATGCCAGCGAATATTCGGCGCTGGACAGCAGAGAGGTATACAGTCTGGTGAGAAGATACACCAGGATCTTCGATCCGAACTGCCCCGCCGCAATCATGGCAGTATTGCCGATCAGCTTTTCCGTCCGATTCTTTGCCATAACCTTGTCCTTTCGATTTGAAAATCAACTACCTTTTATTATAACATAAACGGGCGGTCTATGCAAGTCTTTTCCAAAAAATCGGCGAAAAAAGTTGAGGGCTTTCCCCGAAAGCCCCCGATCCATTATGAAATCATCTTTCCAGTATCGCCCGAATGCCGTCGGCGATGATCTGTCCGTGATCGAATGCCAGCCCGTCGGATTCCAGCACTTTTGACGGCATTCCGCCCTCGCCGTACTCCACCTTTGCCGACAGGACCTGCTCCCCGTTCATCAGCTTCAGCGTGCAGATTCCGTCCTTGATCGAATAATCCAGTTCAAAGAGTGTAACATCCGACGCATCGTCTCCCGCTTTGGGATGAAGGGGGCAATCGGTGCAGACACCGTAGGCACAGGACACCACCCACGCCCGGGGATCCCGTCCGGGAGCACTGTACACCCCTACCAATTTCATGGGAAGTCCCCCGGTTCCGGTTTCCTCGGCAAGCTCCCGCGTCGCCGCCTGCTCCACCGTCTCGCCGGGGTTCACAAATCCCCCGGGCAGAGCAAATTTCCCCAGATAGGGATGCCCGCCCCGGCGGATCAGCATCAGCGATACTTTGTCCCCGCTTTTGTTGAAAACCAGCACATCGGCAGTCAGACTGGGTCTGGGATAGTCCTTCTGACGGTATCCTGCCAGAAACTCCGCCTCGGTCAGTCCGTTTTTATCCCGCAGTTCCATAATCGAATCCTTCCTTTGTCCAAAATAATCGAAAACGACAGAGAATCTCCCGAGCCGCATGGCTCGGGAGACGAATTTCTTTATCAGAAATCAACTTCGGTGTCGTAGTAGCAGCACTTAAGCAGCTTCTCCATCTCCTCCTGAGAGGGCTGACGGGGATTGGAGCCGGTGCAGGCGTCGGCGATGGCATTCTTTGCGATCTCGGGCAGTCTCTCCAGGAAGACTTCCTCGGGAACGAAGCCCTGCTCGCAGGGATAGCTGTCTGCGCCGTAGTTCTTGATGCAGTGAGGGATGTTCAGATCGTCGTTCATCTTTCTCAGATAAGCGATCAGAAGAGCAACCTTCTCGTCGTCGTTGCTTCCGCCCAGACCCATGTAATCAACGATCACACCGTAACGCTTCTTTGCGGTGGGATCCTTTGCGTTGTATGCGATAACTTTGGGCAGGTACATTGCATTTGCTGCGCCGTGGATGATATGTGCGCCGTAGTCAGCGAATACTGCGCCGGTCTTGTGCGCCATGGAGTGAACGATACCCAGAAGAGCGTTGGAGAAAGCCATACCTGCAAGGCACTGTGCGTTGTGCATCTTTGCACGGGCATCCATATCGCCGTTGTAGGAAGGAACCAGCTCGTTCATGATCATCTCGATGGCATGAATAGCCAGAGGATCGGTGTAATCGCAGTTAGCGGTGGAGACATATGCCTCGATTGCGTGAGTCATAGCGTCCATACCGGTGTGAGCAACCAGCTTCTTGGGCATGGTCTCAGCCA
>JBJDZJ010000104.1:0-12339 GCA_051867915.1 Eubacteriales bacterium | reverse complement strand
CGTGAAGCTCGATGATCTCGATTTCCTGATTTTTGGACGAATAATAGTCGGTGGCGATGTGGGGGAATTTCGTTGCAACTTTGATCGGTCTGTTCCGATCCTCCCGATAGTCCTCCGGAGCGGCTACGCACATCCGGCATTTTCCGAATCCCAGATCAAGCAGTTCGTAGATGTCTGCTTTTTGCTCCAGCAGAATATCTTTTCCGACCACTCCGATATCTGCGGCGCCATGCTCCACATAAATTGCAACATCCGAAGGCTTCACCAGAAAATAGCTGACGCCGTTCTCGGGGCTTTCAAAAATCAGCTTCCGATTGTCCTCCAAAAGCTCGCCGCAGGCATATCCGCAATCGGCAAGCATCTCATAAACCTTCATCCCAAGTCGACCCTTGGGCAGAGCGATCTTCAGCATTCTTCCGTCCCTGCCTTTCCATCTCCGATCATCTCGACCGTTTCTTTGTATTTCAACTGCCGGATCGGAGATCTCGCAATTCTCACCCGATTGCCTTTTGACCGAAGCTCTCTTGCCTTCTCGGACAGTTGTGTCGGATCGGTCTCATCGGAATACAGAAGCAGAATGTCAAAGTCATCATGAGCGGGCGAGGGATAGCAGGACAGAATCTCCCCCAGAAACAGAGCAAATCCCATGGCGCCGATGGGTCTGTTGAACTTTTTCAGAAGCTTATCGTAGCGTCCTCCGGTCAGAACCGCCTTAGGGCAGGACTTGACGAATCCCTGCATAATCAGTCCGTAATAGTAATCCAGATCGTTCTGAACCGTCAGATCCAGTCTCAGCGAACCGACGAATTCCGAATCCGAAAGATTCGCGTATACCTCGGACAGCTCGGCAACCGCCTTCTTCATGGGAGGCGTAACGGCCAGCTCGGCGGCAAGACTCAAAGCGTTCGGGAAACTGCCGCGGTAAAGGATCAACTCCGACAATCGGTCGGTGTAGGAGCGATCAATCCCCTTCTCATCCAAAAAGACGGCCAGCTCGTGGGTATTGGCGGAACGGAGACAATCCGCAACAAACGAACGGTCTGTCGTGTTATTGGCAGACGCATAATCGAGAAGTCCCGCCATAAATCCGGTATGAGACAGGGAAAGCACGAAATCGGGATCCACAGAGGAAAGGCTCAACGCCGCAAGAGTCACGATCTCTGCCGATTCATACCGATCCAGATTCCCGATGGTCTCAACGCCGATCTGTCCGATCTCCCGAAAGGATTTGGAGGATCGGTCGGCACGGTAGACATTCTCCCGATAGTACAGCTTTTCGGTAAAATTCTCATCTGCTTTTGTATTTTTGACTATGGACAGCGTGACATCGGGGCGAAGCGCCAGAAGTCGGCCTCCGGGTTCGGTAAAGGTCAGCACGGCTTGACTGGTCAGAAAATTCTTATGATCTGCATACAGGGCATATTCTTCAAACTTCTGCATGGAGTATTTCTGATAGCCGTAGCTTTCGTACAGTTCCCGCAGAGTCAGATACAGTTCCTCATCCTTGGGTAATTTGTTAATGGAATACATATTCGAAAATAACCTTTCTTTACTCCTTGTCGGACTGCTGATCGTGATAGCGTTTCAGGAGAATCCGATATCCGCCGCTACCGTACTGCATACAGCGGGAAACACGGCTGAGGGTCGCCGCAGAAATATCCGCTTTTGAAATAATGGTATTGTAGGTTGCACCGTCCAAAAGCATTCCCGCACTTGCCACTCTGCCCGCCATATGCTCGATTTCCTTATCGGTACACATATCCTCAAAGAAAATCCTGAATTCTTCCTCCCCCTGAAGGGATGCAAGCACCCGAAACAATTCGGTAACCTGATTTTGTTTTTCCTGCTCCTTATGATCAATCTCTGTCATAAAGCAATCCCACCTTTTTTGATTGATAGCTCTATTATACACTATCGCTTTAGTTTTGTAAAGTGCCTTTTGATAAATAAGGCGTAGAAATATCGGGGTTCTGAAGCAGAATTTTTATGCAAATTTCCAGTGCGAAGGCAATGCGGTCCAGTGCCATGGACGGAAGCTCGGGACGGTCCCTTGTCTGAGAAGGCAGATAGGGGACATGAATAAACCCAGCCGGAATCGGCAAATCCTTCGTACGGTGAAGAAGACAGTACATCAGAGTATTGCAGACAAAAGTACCTGCCGTTGCAGACAGCTCGGCAGGATATCCGGCGGCGGTCAGAGCGTCCACCATTTCAAAAACCGGAAGGGTCGAGAAATAGGCGGCAGGTCCGCCCGGAATCACCGGGCGGCGTTGCATGAGTTCCCCGTCATTGTCGGCAGTCCTGCCGTTCATTAGATTGACGGCAATCAGTTCGGGCGTAATGCCCTTTCGTCCTCCCGCCTGTCCTACCGACAGAATCCCATCCGGTTTATGGCGTTCCATCAGTTCACGCACCAGATCATCCATTTTCCGATATGCAACGGGAAGCTCGATTTTAATCATCTCACAGTCACCGATTCTGTCGGGAAGGAGTTTTACGGCCTCAAAGGACGGATTGACCGATTCGCCCCCAAAGGGAGCGAATCCGGTAATTAGAAGTTTTTTCATATTCTGACCAAAGCATCAGTTGTCCCGACAGGCCAGACGGTAGATCACCTCGGCGTCCGATTCCTTCAGATGCACGAATCCTCCGGTTTCGCCGCCGTTCAGCCCCAGAGTCTTGACGCAGTAGGGAATGCAGGAAGGATCCACGCCCAGCTCTGCCATGGTAGTTGGCATACCGATAGACTTCAGGAAAGAGCGGAATCTTCGGATTCCCTCAAGGGCAGTTGCCTTGGGATTCTGAAAATCCATGGGGACTCCCCAGACACGGGTTGCCCACTGACAGAAGCGATTGAGATCGTGATCGCAGACATATTCCATCCATGCGGGCATAATGACGGCAAGTCCCGCACCGTGGGCGCAGTCGTTGACCGAAGACAGTTCATGCTCCAGCCAATGGGAGTTCCAGTCCTGTTCCCTGCCCACGCCGCAGATGTCGTTGTGTGCTACCATACCCGCCCACATAATATTGGCTCTTGCCTGATAATCGTGGGGATTGGCGATAACCTTGGGAGTCTCATGAATCATCGCCTGAAGCAGACCTTCACAGATACGGTCGGTCGTCTCTACATCGGGGGTATTGGTAAAATAGCGCTCGCAGACATGCGCCATAATGTCGGTGGCTCCGCAGGCAGTCTGATAGGCAGGGAGCGTCTCGGTCAGGGCGGGATTGAGAATCGAGAATTTGGGACGCAGGCATTCACCGCCCGTGGCACGCTTGAGCATACCCTCTTCCTTGGTGATGACGCTGTCGGATGAACCTTCGGATCCGGCGGCGGCAATGGTCAGAACAACGCCCACAGGCAGTGCCGTCGCCGATTCGGTACGGCTGCGGTCTTCGTAAAAGTCCCAGAAATCGCCGTCATAGCAGCTTCCAAGGGCAATGGCCTTGGAGGAGTCGATGGTGGAACCTCCGCCTACGGCGAGAATAAAATCCACCCCTTCCTTCTTACAAAGGTCGATACCCTCATAGACCAGCCCGTCCCGGGGATTCGGCATGACGCCGCCCAGTTCTACATACCCGATGCCGTACGCCGTAAGAGAGGCCTTTACCCGATCCAGCAGTCCTGAGCGAACCACCGAACCGCCGCCGTAATGGATCAGGAGCTTATGACCTCCGAATTTACGGACATATTTGCCCACCTCATTTTCGGTGTCCTTTCCGAATACAAAATAGGTAGGACTGTAAAATGTAAAGTTTGTCATATCAACATTCCTTTCAGAAAAACAGAATCAGAATTTGAGTCGGAAACAATTGGATCAGACTTCCGACCGCTCTCATTATACCATATTTTCAGCAAGTTTCAAGGGATTTCAAAAATTTTTCAGGCAGGCGTCCGAAAATTTGCAGAGGACTTGCTTTTTCCGAAAAGATGGTGTATAATACACACATCAACAGGGTGTGAGGAAAGATCATGAAAGAGAATTATCAGAAAAAACTGGACGAACTTCTGGCGGGACTTTGCGGTCACCCGAAACTGCTCCTTCACAGCTGTTGCGGTCCCTGCAGCAGTTATGTCACCGAGTATCTGACCCAATTTTTCGATCTGACCGTTCTTTTCTTCAATCCGAACATTTACCCACCCTCTGAGTTTCAGAAGCGTCTGGACACTCAGAAAGCCCTCCTGGACGCCACCGGATGGGCATCGCTTTCCGAATGCCAATACGATCACGATGAATTTCTGAATGCCGTCCGAGGACTGGAGCAAGAGCCCGAGGGCGGGGCGCGATGCCTTCCCTGCTTTCGCCTTCGGCTGGAAGAAACCGCAAAAGAAGCATCCCGAAGGGGATTTCCCTATTTCGGCACAACTCTGACGGTCAGCCCACACAAGAATGCCGATCATCTCAACGCAATCGGGCAGGAACTCGGGCAAAAATACGGCGTAATCTGGCTACCCTCCGATTTCAAGAAAAAGGAGGGCTACAAACGGTCCATCGAACTGTCCCGTGAATACGGTCTTTACAGACAGAATTACTGCGGATGCGAGTTTTCCCTGCGGGATTCAATCGAGTATCAGAAGAAGAAGGAAATCGGCGGGTAGTGTCGGAGGAGGCGGATCTTGATCCATCCTGTTTGTTACTTTAGGAAAGGTAGTGTTACCAAGTTATGAATCATCTGTTGTGCGGCTATGTGGAACAGCAGGAATTGAAAAATGTCACTGAAGATGATGCAAAAAAACTGGATGTTATCAATGTTGCATTTGTCTACTGCAAAGATTCGAAAATTGCTGTCAAAAATGAAGCGGATTTTGAACATCTGTCCCGAATCCGCTCCTACAATCGGAACCTGAAAATCCTATTCTCGGTGGGAGGATGGGGCGCAGGCGGATTTTCGCCCATGGCGTCTACTTCCGACGGCAGAGAAAGCTTTGCCAAATCCTGTCTTGACACCGTGAAAAAATACAATCTGGACGGCATCGACATCGACTGGGAGTATCCGACCCTGGATTGGGCAGGCATTGAGGCGTCGCCCGACGACAAACAGAACTACACCCTGATGCTGGAATCGGTTCGGTCGCTCTTCGACTCGGTGAATCCGAATCTCATGCTGACCGTTGCCGTCGGCTGTGACGCCTATTTCACCCAAGCCACCGAAATGGATCGGGTTGGGCAAATCTGTGACTATGTATCGGTCATGACCTACGACATGAGAGGCTGCTCAGACAGAATCACCGGACATCACACCAATCTCTTCCCCTACGAATGTCAGGATCGGCGAAGCAAACGGAGCGTCCTTCATTCTGTGGAGCTCTATCACAATGCAGGAGTTCTATACGGAAAACTGGTCATCGGCGCCGCCTTTTATTCCCGTATGTGGAAGAATGTCCGATCGGATACCGATGGGCTGAACAGTCCCGCAGATCCCGGAAATTACGGTCCGGGATATGGGGAGATCGCCGAAAAATTCATCGGAAAAGAGGGCTTCGTCCGCTACTTTGACGATACTGCCAAGGCTCCCTATCTGTTCAACGGATCCACCTTTATCTCCTATGACGATCCGGAGTCCATAGCCGAAAAATGCCGCTATCTGAAGGAAAAGGGGCTTCTGGGTATCATGTATTGGGAACACCGATGCGATCCCACAAGAGAACTGCTTTCATCTATGTACAAGACCTTAAAGAATAACTGATCTGCTATAACACATCGGACCGGCGCTCATTGGAACGCTCGGTCCGATGTTATTGTAAGAATTGTAGTCTGCCGTTTATCCGGCAAAGGCATCGGGACACAGGAAGGCAATCAGCAGCTTCAGCGTATTCCGTACGCCGTCTACATGACTGCGTTCGTAGCCGTGAGAGGCAAACACCCCTGCGCCGATCAGTCCGTGACGAAGATCCCATCCGGCACGGAGGGTAGCCTCCACATCCGACCCATAGAAGGGGTATACATCCACGGCATAGTCTGCGCCCGCTCTCTTCGCCGCCTCAATCAATCGGGAGGTCATACCGTAATGATAGGGTCCGTGACTGTCCTTGGCACAGACGGAAACCTGATGCTCGGTGCAGTTCAGTCCCTGTCCTACGCATCCCATATCCACCGACAACCCCTCTGTCACACCCTCCGGAACAGATGCCGATCCTCCGTGGGAAACCTCTTCAAATACGGTCGTATGAACCCACACATGGCGGTTCAGTATGATTTTTTCATCTCTTAGATATTTAGCAAGACCGAGAACAATGGCGACCGACAGTTTGTCGTCCAAAAAACGGCTCTTGATGTACCCGCTTTTGGTGATTCTGGTTCGTGGATCAAAGCAGACGATGTCCCCTACCTCAATGCCCAGTGCGCGAACATCGACGGCAGAGCGAACATCCTCATCCAGAACGACTTCGGTTGTCTCAAAGGTGCGGGCGGTAGTGTTATAGCTTCCGTTGACATGGATGGAGGGATTGACCAGCTGAAGGGTTCCTTCATAGTCGCCGTTGAATTTGGTAATCACACGGACATTCTCACATTCACCGTTATTGGCATTCATCCCGCCCAGCGCAGTGAGCTTCAGGCGTCCGTTTGCCTTGATTTCGGCGACCATTCCTCCAAGCGTGTCCAGATGGGTCTCAATCAGAAGACCGTTTCCGTTGTCCTCTCCTCCGAGATCTGCCATAACGCCGCCCTTATTGGTCAGCACCGCCGGATAGCCCAGCTTCTGATACTCCGATTGAACCCATCTTGCCGCCTCATCGGTATATCCCGTTGGGCTGTCAATGGCAAGAAGTGCGGTCAGTTTGTCCAATATAAAAGTGATATAGCTTTCGTTCATTGATGTACACCTCTGTTTTTTCTTGTTTTACCATAAATCTTTGGTAAATCCGACGGTACCGTCGAGCCGATTTTCTCGGCAGTTGCACACGGATGTTCGGATCCGAGTCCTTTCAGCAACTATTTTACCATAGATTAACGGCTTTGTCAATTCTTTTTCGGAGTTTGGCGAAGTCATATTTTTTATGCTTATTTTTTCGGCAAAATGACTTGCATTTTCAAAAAAGGTACGATATAATAGAGCCAACCAAATGACAGTTCGCCAACAGGAGGTACTTTATAATGACACTGTTTGCTAAATATGCCGCGCTCAAGAAAAGAGTGGGCGGCAACCGGGAAATCATGGGCTACGAGGAAACCTTCGGACAGCCACGGGAGGAGGCCATGCACATCACACCTCCTACTGACTTTCAGGAGAAAATCCTCGCCGAATTGGAATTTGCCATTCGACTGTCGGCTGAAAAGGATCATGTTTTCGACGATCTGATCGACCGTGCGCTGGAATATCTGAAATCGGAAATGGACAGGGACGGTGTTCTGACCCGATCTGCCGCCGAGCGTACGGAGGAAATCCTCCTTCCCATGGAAGAGGCGGCAAAGGAGTACAGTCTGATTCTGGTGGGTCATGCTCACATTGACATGAACTGGATGTGGAGCTGGCACGAGACGGTGGCGGCAACCCTTGCCACCTTCCGCACCATGCTGAAGATCATGGATGAATATCCCGATTTCTGCTTCTCTCAGTCTCAGACTGCGGTCTACAAGATTGTAGAGGATTTTGAACCCGACATGATGAAGCAGATTAAGAAACGAATCGCTGAGGGTCGCTGGGAAATCACTTCTTCTGCCTGGGTGGAAACCGACAAAAATATGCCTTCCACCGAGTCGCTGATTTCCCACATTCGTTGCACCAAGCGCTATCTGAAGGATGTCTGGGGTGTGGATCCCGATTCTCTGGACATTGATTTCTCACCCGATACCTTCGGTCATTCGGCAAATATGCCCGAAATCGACCTTCAGGGCGGCGTCAAGTATTACTATCATTGCCGCGGTCTGGACGGAGACAACGCCCTTTACCGTTGGAAAGGTCAATCGGGCAAGGAACTGCTCTGCTATCGGGAACAGCACTGGTACAACAGCGGAATAACCCCCAAAATCGGTCTGACCGCCATCGACATTTCCGAGCGTTCGGGCGGACTGAAGACCGGTCTGATTGTCTACGGCGTCGGAGATCACGGCGGCGGACCTACCAGACGGGATGTTGAGCGTGCCATTCGGATGCAGAGCTGGAGAATTTTCCCTGCCATTCGGTTCGGCACCATGCGGGAATATTTCAAAATCGCCGAATCGGTCAGGGACCGTCTTCCCGTGGTGGATCATGAACTGAATCTGCTGTTCACCGGCTGTTACACCACCCAATCCCGTGTGAAACTGGGCAACCGTCAATGCGAAAACGCCCTTGCCGATGCCCGGAGTCTGTCTTCCTACGCTGCATTTGCCGCAAAGGCGCCCTATCACGGAAAAGAACTGGAGATTGCCAATCGGGATGTGCTGTTCACCCATTTTCACGACATTCTGACCGGATCCTGCGTTCAGGACAGCCGTGAACATGCCATGGGACTGTATTCCAACGCATTGGCAAGATTCCAGAATGAATCGCTGAATGCCATGATGGCCATTTCCGATCAGATTGACACCTCGGCAATTCATACCGAGCGGGACTGCTTTTCTCAGGCGCCCGGCGCAGGTGCCGGATACGGAGTTGCGGACTTCAACGGCAAGCCCGTTCCCGAAAGTGGCAGCGGACTTGTTCGGATCTTCACGGTCTTCAATCCAACCGGTGTCTCCAAAAAGGAGTGCGTGGAACTCACGGTTTGGGACTGGACCGGCGATCTGCGAAGGCTGACCCTGAAGGATGCCGACGGAAATCCGATTGAATTACAGCTGCTGACCCACCGTCCCGAAAGCTATTGGGATCACAAATTCATCCGACTGTTGGCCTATACGGAGGTTCCCGCACTCGGCTATACGACGCTTGTCCTCGGTGAAAGCGAGATCGGAGACAGCTATCCCTTCTATCTGCAACCCGAAAGTCGCACTCAGAAGCCCTACCGTGATTTCGTCCTTGACAACGGTCTGATTCGTGCCGTCTTCGATTTCCGTAACGGCGATCTGAAGTCTTTGACCGATCTGCAAAGCGGCAAAGAAAACATCCGCTCCGGGGAAACCGGTTCCTTCGTTCTCATTGACACAGAAAGCAGGACCTCCAACGCATGGAACATCGGCCGCTATCTGAAAATTCACAAGATCGACGATCTGACCGAAATAAACGGCGGTCATGCCCACGGAAGTCTGAGAAACGGTCTGCATTTTACCGCAAAGGTCCTGAACTCTACCGTCACGGCAGATATCACACTGGATAAGGGCTCGACTGCCCTGTCGATCAAAATCCGGGTGGATTGGAACGAGACAGCAGGTGAGACAGTACCTGTGCTGGCATATGCCGTTCCCCTGGCATATGCTTCCGATGCCGCACTCTACGACATCCCGGCAGGCGTGATCACCCGTCCCACAGGTGCGCAGGATGCGCCGGGACTCAGCTTCTGCTCCCTACCTGACGGAAACGGAAAAGCAGTCGCCATGATTGCCGACTGCAAATACGGCTACCGTGCCCTGCCCGACGGCACTCTGATTTCCACCCTGATTAACACCGCAGGCTCTCCCGATAAATATCCCGAGCGGGGCATTCATCAGATCCGGCTGAATGTTGCCCTCCTGTCCGATGAACCGAAAGCGATCAAGGAATCCGCCGATTCGCTGATCCGCAGTCTGTCCTATCTTCCCGCAACCTCTCATACCGGTCACCTTCCCACATCCTCCCGCTTTTTTGATTATTCCTGCAAGACCTCGGTTCTCTCGTCTCTCTCCTGCTCAGAGGATGGCGGCGCCCTGATTCTTCGGTTCGTAAACCTGTCGGATCATCCCGACAGTATTACACTGAACTTCAGAGACAGCCTGACATCCGCAGTGGCCGTCGATTATCTGGAACGGACTGTTCCTCATGAAATTACTCTGAACGGAACAGGCCTTGAGACAACCGTCGGCGGCTGTGAAATTCTGACACTGAAGATTGTGTGCCGCCATGATTGAAATTTCTCTTCTATTCACCAAGGTTTTGCTGCTCTTTCTGATGGTGATTCCCGGATTCATCGTCAGAAAGACAGGCATCTGCGAAAAATCCGCCCAACTGGCCTTTTCCAACATCATCCTGTATGTGACGACCCCCGCCATGATTGTGGTCTCCTTCGTCCGAGCCTTTGATGCGAATGTACTGCAAAACTGTCTGTGGGTTCTGGCCTTCTCCTTCATTGCTCATCTGATCTTCTTTGTCCTGACCCTTCCCTTCTTCAGAAAAGCAAAGCCGGACAGCGCAAAAGTATACCGTTTCAGCGTCATCTTTGCCAATTCGGGATACATGGGGATTCCGCTGATTATCTCGCTGTTCGGTGAAGAATCTGCCATTTATGCCGCATTTTACATTGCCGGATTCAACTTCTTCATGTGGTCGCTGGGAGCATTGATTTTCACGGGAGACAAGCGATATGTCTCTCCCAAGAAGATGTTCCTGAATCCCGCCACCATTCCGACCTACATCGGGATTCTGATCTTTCTTCTTCCCATTGACAGATACATTCCGTCGGTAGTGGTGGACGCACTCGGTTCCCTGCGGGACACCATTGCTCCCATGTCCATGATGCTGATCGGAATGCAGCTGGCTTCCGTCAAACCAAAGGGTCTGATCGAGAAAAATCTGCTGATTGCCACGCTGCTGCGTCTGCTTGTATGCCCCGCCCTGATGTTTTGCATACTGAAGCTTGCCGCATGGATCGGACTGTATCAGAGTCCCATCGGTGCCTATGTCTGCTTCATTTGCGGATCGGCACCTGCCGCAACGGCGACGGGAATGTTTGCCGAAAAATTCGGTGGAGATAGAGAGTGTGCGGGAAAGGTGGTCGCCGTGACAACCATCCTGTCGGTTGCCACCATGCCCCTCACTGCTCTGCTGATGGGTCTGTACTGACCGTTTTTCCGTTGACTCTCCAAAACACGAGGGAGAAGCTCCTTTCGGGCTTCTCCCTCGTGTTTTCTTTTTAAATACCGATCAGCCAGCGTTTTCCGAAGCATATTCCTTCACGATTCCGATGACGATCTGAGTGGCCTTTTCCAATCCCTCTTTGGTAATATGTTCATAAGGACCGTGAAAAGCGTGTCCGCCGGTTCCCAGGTTGGGACAAGGCAGACCCTCATAGGTCAGCCGTGCGCCGTCGGTACCGCCCCGAATGGGAGAGGTGATCGGCTCCAACCCGACTTTCCGGATTGCCGCCATGGCATGGTCAATCAGATGACGGCAGGGCAGAATCAGTTCCTTCATGTTAAAATAGGAATCGGCGAGAGTCAGTTCAACGGTGCCATCCCCGTATTTTTCATTGAGCAGCTTTGCAACATGGGCAACGGTCTGCTTTCTTGCCTCAAAAAGGGATTTTTCATGATCCCGGATGATATAGGACATCTGCGCCTTCTCCACCGATCCGCTCATGGCGCAAAGATGGAAAAATCCCTCATAATCCTCGGTATTCCGGGGCGTGTCCCCGGAAGGAAGCATGGCATTGAACTCCATCGCCACCAGCGCCGCGTTAATCATGGTATTCTTCGCCGATCCGGGATGGACATTGAACCCATGAATCACCACCTCGGCGGATGCGGCATTGAAGTTCTCGTAAACGATCTCTCCCTCGTCCTCTCCGTCCACGGTATAGGCATAGTCAGCCCCGAATCCCTTGATGTCAAAATGATCGGTTCCTCTGCCAACTTCCTCGTCGGGGGTGAAAGCGATGCTGATCTGCCCATGGGGGATTTTTTCGCTGATCACGGTTTCAACCATGGTCATAATGGCGGCAACACCCGCCTTATCGTCTGCCCCCAGCAATGTCGTTCCGTCGGTCGTGACCAGCGTGCGGCCCTTCAGCTTCTTCAGATGAGGAAAATCACAAACCCGAAGAATCCGACCGCTGTCCCCGAGAGCCAGATCGCCTCCATCGTAGTTTTCATGAATGATGGGACGGACATTTTCACCCGAAAAGTCGGGGGAGGTGTCCATATGAGCGATAAATCCGATCTTTTTGCAGCCCTCATACCCTTTTGTGGGAGGGAGAACGGCGTAGACGCAACCGGCATCCCGATCAATCCGCACATTCTGCGCTCCCAGTCCGGTAAGCTCTGCGGCAAGAAGATCGGCAAGGGCAAAAACATTGGAAGAGGAAGGCGTTTCGGGACTGTCCTCCACGCTTCTTGTATTGATTTTCACATAGTTCAACAGTCGGTCAAGTGCTGTCATACAGAAAACCTGCCTTTCATAATCTGATTCATTTTCAAACGGGGCTGATAGGTCAGCCCCGTTTTTCTTATTTTCTTCCCGTGGAACCGAATCCGCCTTCCCCTCTCAGGGTGTCGGACAGTTCTT
>JBJDZJ010000103.1:0-2434 GCA_051867915.1 Eubacteriales bacterium | reverse complement strand
GGTTCGAGTCCCCGAGGGTGCACCAGCGGCTGGTTGCCGCATCGGTATCGCATTTCAGGATGCGATACTTTTTTGTTTTCCGCCCGGGGGAATGGGCTTCATTTATTTATTATTGTCAATGTTTCCGGATAACGGCTCTTTCCGACTTTGTGAACAAAATGTAAAATTCATCAAAATCCAACTCATGGATTGCTAATTTCTTATAGTTTGCATACAAGAATGCAGAAAACGAGTAAACTATACGAAATGAACATACTTGAGGTGATGGACATGCCTAGAGCAAAATCCGGAACAGAGAAACCCAACATTACCGCAGAGGCCTTTGGAAACCGACTCCGAGCAATCCGAACAAAGAAGAATATTCCGGTGCAGGAGATCGCTGACAAGGTTGGATGCCAGCGGAATTTCATCTTTCAGCTGGAGACCGGACAGAAATTTCCGAGCTTTGACACTTTGATTCGTCTGATCGAGGCGCTGGATGTGTCGGCGGATGAGCTTTTGAGCGACTATGTCGGAAAACGGGGCTATTCGATCATTGACAGCGAATTGGTCACACTGTTGGACACTCTCCCGGAAGAAACCCGCTTTCACATTGAACAGCATATCCGTCTGGAGGCTTCGCTGATTGAAAAACAGCAGCACCGTCAGGCATAAGATCGGCGGCTTCACCTCAAAACCCGCAGAAGATAGCTATTCAGACGCATGGGCAATCAGAAAACGCTCGGCGTCCCTTTTATTCAATTATTTCTCTCCTCTTTTTTCAAAGAAGTTCACCAGAAGGGCAGTATAAATTATCATGTTTTTCTTTCCGAGTATTATCATGACAATCGAGAATGAGGACGACCGCAGTTTTGCCGAAACCCTCTATCTCGACTACTTCGACAAAATGTATAATCTCTGCTACAAGCAACTCCACAATCATCACGATGCGGAGGATGCCGCAATGTATGCGTTGGAGCGCATCATTTCCAATATTCAGTATTTTGAAGAAGCCTCCCCCGAAAATCTGCCCGGTTTGATCGCCATTTGTACCAAACGGGCAGCTATTGATTATTTCAAGAAAATGACATATCGAAACAAACACGAGAAATTCGCCTGTGACTGCGGCAGTGAAGAGGATGAGATCGACCTGACGGAAAATCTCGTAGACAGCAGTGCGGATGTGGAACAGGCCGTGATCGACGGCGAATTTGTGGCACAGATGAAGGAACTGATCGGCCGACTGCCCGAAGAGCAGAGCGAAGTGATCTTCCTTCGTTATTCCTATCAACTGCGGTTGGCGGAAATCGCCGATCTGCTGGGAACCAGCATCTCAACCGTGAACTCAAGACTCATGAGAGCCAGAAAGCGGCTGAAAATCCTGATACAACAAGCCAAATAAAGGGGCAAACCTGAACAGAAAGAAAGGACAATTTTTCGATGAAGATAAATCAGAACGACAAACTTGACGCCTCGATCTTCTTAGCGTCCAACTCGTGTGTTCGTGATCTGATCTCTGAATTTGAAGACCTGACCGAGCTGGAGGCCGACGAAAAGCTCCGCAGACACGGTTTGAGAATCGCAAAGTCCGACCGGCGGAAGCGGCGCATCCGGAAGGTCTGCGGAGTAACAAAAATACTGGCGGTCGCCCTGCTGGCCGCCATCAGCCTGGTCACCACTGCCTGCATGAGCGTACCCGAAATCAGACAGGCTACATGTAAAGCGATTGTGACCTATCTCAGTGACGACGAATCCTTTGAAATCACCTTCCAGTTGCAGAATCCGGATATTTCCATGGCACTGCCTCCGGCTACGGTGGAAGAAATACATGCTCCCAAATATATGCCGGAAGGCTATACGGCAATGGTAATCTATGATCCGTCTATGTATTTTCAAGCCTATACCAAGGAATCCGACGGTTCATGCTATTTATTTACACAAACTGTTCTGGTTTTTGAAAAATGGGACGATGCAGAAGAAGGAACGGCCACTGAAATTACCGTAAACGGATGGACTGCAGTGCTGATTACCTATGAGGATGACTCTTCCAAAGTTAGGCTGAGATGGCAGGATCATGAATACTGCTATTCTCTGAGCGGTCAGTTTGACGATTACGAACAGTTGATACGGATTGCCGAAAGTGTGGAAACCCGATAAAACCCGAAGTAGGAATAATGTAGGGGCGACCATCGGTCGTCCTCATGAAATGGATTTGACTGAATACGGAAAGTTTGCAGATGAAAAATAATATATCCTCAATATATTGGTGAATACGGACGACCAATGGTCGCCCAACGAATGCGGACGACCAATGGTCGCCCCTACAATGTCGTGGGTTTATCGGACGACCGATGGTCACCCCCTACGAATGCGGACGACCGGTGGTCGCCCCTACGAATACGGACGACCAATGGTCGCCCCTACAATGTCGTGGGTTTATCGGACGACCGATGGT
>JBJDZJ010000102.1:0-12572 GCA_051867915.1 Eubacteriales bacterium | reverse complement strand
TGAGTTCGGTGCTGTTTGCCCTGCTTTTCTGCACCGTAACCCTGTTTACGGTATTTGTACCCGAATTCGGAATAATGGTGATCCTGTTTGCCCTTCCGTTTGTGAATCTGATGCCTGACAGCGGGATCCTGACAGGCGTGTTCGGAGTGACGGTGCTGATCTGCTATCTGTTCAATGTGATGATCGGAAAGCGTGTGGTTCACTTTGAAGCCTTTGATTTTGTTGTGCTGTTTTTCGCCGCATATTTGGCCGTATCCGAACTATTGATTTCCGAGGACTATGCGGCGGGACGGACGGTTTGCCTGATTCTGATGGGGCTGATCCTGTATTTTCTGGCAAAGAATCTGCTGTCTTCCCGCAAATGGATTGAATGTGCCATGGGCAGTCTGATCGCATCTGCGACCGTTGTTTCCGCTTTCGGAATCGTTCAGGCTCTGCTGAACCGCACCGTCGGAGTAAGCTCGGTCTTTGCCGATAGCGACACACTGGCGGTCTATCTGCTGATGACTTCCTTTCTGTGTATCTCCGGTCTGAGACAGAAGATATTCGGAACCTTTTCGCTGGTCGTATCCATGGCGATGCAGTTGACCTGCCTGCTTCTGACCGGATCGCCGATAGCGATTGCGGCATTTTTCCTGGGATGTATGTTCTACCTGGGACTGTCGGGGAAGAAGATGTTTTCGACCCTCATCCTAATTGTGATTTGCACGCCGCTGACACTGCCTTTTTTGCCCGAAAAGATCACCGACTGGATTTGCTCCGCTCTCTTGCTTCGCAATCCCGCCGTTCTTGATCGGATAACGGTGTGGTCCAATGCCTTTCGGATGGGAAAGGACACGCTGTTTTGCGGAATCGGTATGTCCGACGAGGCCTTTTCCTCGCTGTATTCGGTCTACGCATCGGGAACCTCGGTACCGACGGCTTCCAATGCGTCGGGACTGTATCTGGATCTTCTGATCGGTGCGGGAATCCTGGGGCTTCTTCTGTTTCTGGCACTGATTCTCCTGTTTGTACGGATGTGCTTTTCCTTCTACTCCGGGCAGGAAATGAAATATGATCTGACATGGACGCACCTGTCGGTTTTCTGCGGACTTGCCGTTGTTCTGATTTGCGGTCTGGCGATGCCTGTATGGAGTACGGACATCAACTTTATGATGTTCTGGCTGCTTGTGGGGTATTGCGTGGCAGTACGCCGCTATGTGGTGAATGAGCATACGGTATATCAGCGGGATCTTACCGACATTCAGGGTGAAATTGTTCTGGAATTCCGATAAATGTCGGAAAAATAGAAAGGTTGAACGAGATGGCTATGGAACGAAAGAATACAAGGTCCGGTTATCGGATTGTGGATGCTCTTGCGCTGGTTGCGCTGATTGTGGTACTGCTGGTCCTTTTGTATACCGTTTTCCTGTTGATTTTCGGCGGATTTGAACGCTTCACGGGAATCGGCGGCGAGGACGGCGAAAAGGTGACGGTTTCTTATGTCTTGTGCGTGGAGAATATGGATACGGATTTGTACGGAATCGAAACCTCTGACGGCAATACGCACTGTTCCTTTCTGACAGTAGGTGATATTCTCTACTTTGACGGAAAGGAAATCGGAACCGTAACAGCCATCGACAGCGAGGACTGTCTGCTGTCCACCGATTTTCTCGACGATAACGAAAATCTGGTTTATCTGACCGATCCCGGGAAGGTGAATCTTCTGATTACGGTGGAATCGGCTGCACGAAAGACCGACACGGGGTACAGAATCGGCGATCTGGATCTGTATGTGGGCGATGCGTTTCTCTGCTCGACAAAGAGTTTTGAAAAGACGGCTCTGATCCGTGTGATTGAACCGCATGAGCCTGCAGATGCGCAGAGCAACATCCCCGCATCCGTTCAGTCGGATGAATGATCCTCGTCGCACAGCGGACCGAGCAGATTAAACAGAGCGTATACAGAAAGGTACGGTTGTCATATATGGAAAACAATAAGACCGGTCAGAAAGCGGCGGATAAACGGATGCCGGAAAGCAGAAAGTACCGCATGAACTTTGTGGATATTCTGGTGGCGATCCTTGTGATACTGTCGGTGGTGTCCTTCTTTTTCAGAGGGCAGGCGGAAAAGCTGGTCAATCAGATGATGGCGGACGATACTGTCACGGTCGGCTTTGCCATTACCGATTTGGATCCGACGGTCGCCGAGCAGTTCGGAGCAGAGAAGGATTTTACTTATAATGATGAAACCTTCGGTGTGCTTCAGTCCTATGATGTCGGAATGGGAACGAAAACGATCCTGTCCAATTCGCCTCTTGCCTTCAAAAATGTCAGCGATTCCGGCAGCCGCACCGTCACCGGAACCATTCTTGTGACGGGAATTCGGAAGGACAGCGGCTTTTATCTGGCCTCCGGAGAGAAAATTGCGGTCGGAAAGACCTTTACAGTCTATTCGATGGGACAAAAATTCACGATATTGATCACGAAAATCGGCTGATTTTTCAACAAATATCCAAAAATGAAAAATTTCAAAAAAAATCGGAAAAAGGTATTGATTTTGTCGGAGTTTATTGCTATAATATAGGAGAGATTTATGCCGACTCTATTCGGTAAGCAAACAGAGGAGCGAAAAAAGAATGATTACAAGAGAGGTTACTGTTATCAATCCGGTAGGGCTTCACGCAAGACCTGCAACATTTTTCATTCAAAAAGCCAATAAGTTCAAGAGCACCGTCTGGGTTGAAAAGGGTGAGCGTCGGGTGAATGCTAAGAGCCTTCTGGGGGTACTTTCCCTTGGAATTGTCAAGGATATGACCATTACCCTGACTGCCGACGGGATTGATGAAGTGGAAGCACTCGACAGCCTTTGTGATTTGATCGCAAACGGATGCGAGGAATAATTGACCCGATTTATCTTACAAAGCCAAGACTAGCAGGCTGCTCCAAACATTGCGGTGTAGTCTGCTATTTTTGTATTTTGAAGCGAAGGAGTCCGGGATGGAGAGAAAGAGTCAGGCAGAACTGAGGGAAAAGGCGAACCGTCTTCCCCTGTCCCCGGGGGTCTATATTATGCACGGCGCAGGGGATAAGGTGATCTATGTCGGCAAATCGAAGGCGCTGAAAAATCGGGTCAGCCAGTATTTTACCGATTCCGAAAAGAATATCAAGACCCTGAAAATGGTATCGTCGGTCTACGATTTTGACTATATGCTGACCGACACCGAAATCGAAGCCCTGGTTCTGGAGAACAAGCTGATCAAACTGTATCAGCCCAAATACAACATTCTTCTGAAGGATGCCAAAAGTTATCCTTATATTAAAGTTACGGTAAATGAGGAGTATCCCCGCATTCTGATTACCCGCAGCAGGGCATCGGACGGAGCGAAATACTTCGGTCCCTACTCCGGCAATTATGCGGCGTGGAACATTCTCCGCACCGTCCAGAAAACCTTCCTTTTGCCCACCTGTAAACTGTCCTTTCCGAAAGACATCGGAAAGAGCCGCCCCTGCCTGTACAGCCAGATCGGACAGTGCTGTGCGCCTTGCACCGGGGAACTGTCCTCCGAGGAGTATCGGGAACGCTTTCCCGAGATTCTCTCCTTTCTTCGTGGATCCTACCGTGAGGTAAAGGAATCCCTGACCGGGAAAATGCTCTATGCCTCCGACCATCTTCAGTTTGAGGCTGCGGCACTTTACCGGGACCGCCTGAAGGCGCTGGAATTTTTGTGGCAGAAACAGAAGGTGGTCGGCTCTCCCGATGCCGAATACGATGTGATTTCGCTGTATACCGACGATACCTGTTCCTGCCTTGCCATTTACTATGTTCGGGGCGGGGCAGTGGTGGATTCGGATAATTTCATCTTCACCGCCGAGCGGATTGTGGATGATTCGTCGGTGATCTCCTTCCTTTGCGACGGTTATTCACGGCGGGAGTATATTCCCCGGACCGTTCTGCTGGGTTTTGATCCCGGCGAGGATCAGCTATCGGTGTTCGCCCAGTATCTTTCAAATCTGGCATCGGCGAAGATTGCCGTTCGGATTCCCCAAAGGGGCGATCTGAAGCAGCTTTGCGAAATGGTGCAGGAGAACGCCGCTCTTCATGCCAGACAGTATCTGGCGGATGCCGAAAAGGATGATGAAACGCTGATGAAGCTGGCATCCCTTCTGTCGCTGGAGGTGGTTCCCGAAAGCATCGAGTCCATCGACATTTCCAACTACGGAGACGAAAACATCACGGCGGGTATCATCTCGGTGAAAAACGGGAAATTTGACAAAAAGGGCTACCGCACCTACAAAATCCGCTCTACACAAAGTCAGGACGACTACCTGTCCATGCGGGAAGCGCTGACCAGGCGGGTTGCCCATGCAAAAGAACAGCCGTTGCCCGATCTGTTTTTGCTGGATGGCGGCAAGGGCCATGTCAATACCGTCAGGGAACTGTTTACCGAACTGAAGGTTGATGTTCCGGTGTTCGGTATGGTCAAAGACGATTTCCATAAAACCCGTGCCATTACCGACGGCGAGAATGAGATCAGCATCGCCAGAGAACAGTCGGTATTCATGTTTGTCTATAAGATTCAAGAGGAAGTCCACCGATACACCATCGGCAGGATGCGCAAATCCAAGGAAAAAACCATGAAACGCTCGTCTCTTCAGGATATTCCGGGCATCGGTGCGAAAAAGGCGGCGATTTTGTTGTCGGCTTTCGGAACCGTCGGAAAGCTCAAACAGGCTACGGCAACGGAAATCGGGGCAGTGAAGGGACTGTCCCAAAAAGACGGCGAGAATGTCTACAAGCATTTCCATGAAAAGGAACAAAAGGAGTGACAGAAATTGCGGATTATTACCGGAAAAGCCGGCGGAATACGCCTTGATACCCTGAAAGGGGACGATGTTACCCGTCCGACGCCCGAGCGGGTCAAGGAGGCCATCTTTTCCATGCTCCAGTTTGAAATTGAGGGAACCAGAGTGCTGGATCTTTTCGGCGGGAGCGGACAGCTGATATTGGAGGCGCTTTCCAGAGGTGCCGCAGGCGGAGTAATCTGCGACGCCAACAAGGAAGCGGTGGAGATCATCCGGAAAAACGCCAAAAAGACCGGTCTCATCGGCGATCTTAGGATTTTCGAGACCGATTACAAGAGCCTGATCCGGACCCTTCACGGCAAAGAAACCTTTGATCTGGTCTTTCTGGATCCTCCGTATGCCCTGAAACTGATCCCGGATGCCATCGACAGATTGCTTCGGGCAGGACTTCTGGCTCCCGGTGCCATTCTCGTCTGCGAGTCGGACAGCGATCAGCCCGTGACGCATCCCGATCTGACACTGCGCAGATTTGCCGGATACGGCAGGATTCATATCAGCGTGCTGGTAAAGGAGGCGACCCCGGCGTGAAAGCGATGATTACAGGAAGTTTTGACCCGCCGACTCTGGGACATCAGGACATTATCGAACGCTCGTCCAAAATCTTTGACGAGGTGGTGGTCTGCCTCTGTCTGAACAGCGAAAAGAAGTATATGTTCTCGGTCGAACAGCGGCTGGAAATGCTGAAGGCCTGCTGTGAAGGGCTTCCCAATGTAACGGTGGATCTCTGCGACGGACTGGTGGCAGAGTATGCGTCGACCCACTGTGTCGGCGTTATTGTCAAGGGTGTGCGGAGTGGAGCGGATTTTGAGTACGAGTGCGTTTTGGATACGGTCAACCGTTCAATTGCTCCCGTTGATTCGGTCTTTTTGCCATCAAGACCGGAGTACCGCCACCTGTCCTCCACCGTGGGCAGAGAAATGATCCGATACGGGAGAGATCTGACCCAATATCTTCCCGATGCGGTGGTGCGCATTCTGAAAAATGAATCGGAAAACCGTTGATTTTCGGGGAAAACAGGGTTGATTGTTTGAAATCATAAATTCACTGAAAAATGCCGAATTAACGAATATATTCAAGCGAACCGTGCAGTTTTGAAAGTTAAAACTGCACGGTTCGCTTATTTTCTTGACCTGAAAAGAACAATTGTTTTTAAGATTTATTGAAAAAAGAAATGAATGTTTATGAACATCAAAAAAAGCAACTTTTCTTTCTGTTTTCATAAAAATTCCCTTGCAATCGAGGTTTTTTTGTACTATAATTATGTCAACGAGTGGAGCAAAATACAATAAATTTCCAGTCGAATAACATGAAAGTGGGGGAAATTTCCAGTGAGTGAATGGTTAATTGGCAAACAGCGGCATACCATTGACGATAAAAACCGGACATTTATCCCCGCTAAATTCCGCGCCAAACTCGGAGATACGATCTATGTAACGAAGTCCTTCAGTGATCGGTGCCTCTGCCTTTACAGCGAGGAAGGATTTCGCAAGTTCCAGGAACAGATTGTCGGAAAACTCCCCAAAGTCAAGGGAGCGGAGGTCATATCATGGCTGGGCAGAAATTCGGAAGAGCTGACGGTTGACACCCAGGGAAGAATCGCACTTCCTTCCGATTATCGGAAATTCGCAGGGCTGGACAAGAATGTGGTAAGCTCGGGCGCCTTCGATTATGTGGAGCTTTGGGATGAAGAAACCTTTGACGAGAAGGAATCTGCCATGGATCTTTCCGATATTCGCGCGCTACTTGAAAGCAGTGAGGATTCCGGAACGGCAAAATAATACGGAGCGGAAGGAACAGTCAAGGTATGAGCGATTTTGAACATTATTCGGTCATGCTCGATGAGTGCATAGAGGGTCTGAACATTTCGGACGGCGTTTATGTGGATTGCACGGCTGGCGGAGGCGGTCACAGCCTGGCAATCGTTTCGAAAATCGGGCAGGGAAGACTGATAGCAGTGGATCAGGATGCGACCGCCATCGACGCGGCAAAGAAGCGCCTTCGGGATTATTCGGACAAGACGGTCTTTGTCAATCGAAATTTTGTGGAGATCGGACAGGCTTTGGACGATCTGGAGATACAGAAGATTCACGGCGCACTGATTGACCTTGGGGTCTCCTCCTATCAACTGGACACGCCGGACAGGGGCTTCTCCTATCGGTACGATGCTCCTCTTGATATGCGGATGGATGAAAACACTGTCCTCAGCGCCTACGATGTGGTGAATACATACAGCGAAGAGGATTTGATAAACATTCTGTTTCGGTACGGAGAAGAGAGCTTCGCTCCTCAAATTGCACGGTCCATTGTAAGACGGAGGGCGGAAAAGCCCATTGAAACCACCTTTGATCTGGTGGATGCCATCAAATCATCCATGCCTCCGAAAGCTCTCTGCGGCGGTCATCATCCCGCAAAAAAGAGCTTTCAGGCCATTCGGATTGAAGTCAATCACGAGCTTGATGTCATTGAACCGACGCTCAGAGAGCTGACGGAGCGGTTGGATGCCGGCGGACGGCTGGCGGTGATTACCTTCCATTCTCTGGAGGATCGCATCGTGAAACAGACCTTCGCTTCCTTGGCGCAGGGTTGCATCTGCCCCAAAACGCTCCCGGTCTGCGTGTGCGGACATAAGCCGACGGTTCGGCTGATCAGCAGAAAACCCATTCTTCCTTCACCGAAAGAGTTGGAAGAAAACCCCCGATCCAGAAGTGCAAAACTAAGGATAGTTGAAAAGTTGTAAAGGAGATTACCATGGCAAGAACTAACCGTAATTTGGATGTCGATATGGACTATTCCAAGATTGTTTATGATAAAACGGATGGTCAGAAAAAAGTGGAATCCGTCGATCTTGATGCGGCGGACGACGATCAGAACAAAGCGGTTGTTATTGCCGGAACCTCTTCATCCGGAAAACCTGCTTTGCGCAGAAGCAAAAAACGCAAACTGAAAGAAAAGGCCGGAATATCCAAAATCAGAAAGCAGTCGGTGCTCGGGACGGTTATCATCTGCGCCCTGCTGGCTGTCATGCTGGTTGTGATGGTGCAGGGAAGAATCGAGATCAACGAGACCTCAAAGCAGATTGCCATCCTGAAAAAGGATCTTTCGACACTGGAAGCCGAGCGGAAGGAACTGAATTCCAAACTGGATTCGGAAACCGATATGCTGAAGGTGGAAGAATATGCTCAGAAGAACGGTATGGTATATTCGGATAATGTAAACCGTGTCTATGTCGGTTCCGACGGTGAGGACGATGTTCAGGTGTATGAGCCTGATGAGGAGCTGTTCGGCGGCTTCTTCGGAACTATTTTGTCCGCAGTTTCCGAGTCCTTCCTGAAAACCTGGAATACAATCAGTGGAAACGAATAGAATTGTACTGGCAGATTTGAGAGTAGGAGCAGAATTGGTCATACTCTCAATTTTGCGTTCGGCATTATCCTTTGGCGTAGATGGGACGGATCACAATGAAAATGAAAAAAATACGGGAAATAGATCACCGCTGTTTCTGGCTGATGGCAATCATGCTTGTTATGTGCGTGATCCTTGTGGTCAAACTGTTTGAATTGCAGATCACCCGTTATGATGAATTTGAGAATAAGGTGATTAAGAATATTCAGCAGGAAACGGTGGTTCCTGCCGTTCGGGGTCAGATCTACGACCGGAACATGGCGGCGCTTGCCACCAACACCACCACTTACCGTCTGTTTATCTCTCCCGTGGATATCGTATCTTCGGGAAAGGCGGAATTTGTCACTACCGATGAAGACGGAAATAAACTGCCCGACGATAAGATCGAGGCGGGTCAGGAGGCGGCAGCCGAGGCTCATAAGCAAAAGGTTGCGGAAAGACTGTCGGAGTATACCGTCATGTCTGCCGATGAAATTCTTGAACGAATCGGGAAGTATTCGACCAAAAAAGATATTACCCTGGAGAAGAATCTGGATCCCGATACGGCGGAGCTGGTCCGGAAGCTGATCTCCGAACTCAAGCTGAATAACCAGGTTTATCTGGAGGCAACCACCAAGCGGTACTACCCTTATTCGGAGCTTGCTTCGGCGGTTATCGGCTTTACCGGAACCGACGGGGGTCTGATCGGCCTGGAACTTCAGTATGACGAATATCTGACAGGCACGCCCGGACGGTATATCACCACAAAGAATTCCCAGAGTCAGAGTATGCCCTCGGAATACGATACCTATATTGAACCGGAAGACGGTCTGAATCTGATTACAACCATTGATGTTACCATCCAGAACATACTTGAAAAGCAGTTGAAAGCGACCTACTATGATTCCATGGCTGCCAACCGTGTGACGGGAATTGTCATGAACCCCAACACGGGCGAAATATACGGAATGGGAACCTATCCGGGTTTCGATCTGAACGATCCCTATACCCTGACGGAATCCTTCGCCACTCTGTATGAGAGCTGGCAGTATGATGCAGAATCGTCAGACGGAAAATCAGAAGAGGAAGCCAAAAACGAATACTTCTGGGAGCTTGTCTATAAAATGTGGAACAACAAGGCGGTCAACGACCTGTATGAACCGGGTTCCACCTTCAAAATGGTGACAACATCCATGGCGCTGGAAGAAAAGGTGGTCACCTTTCAGGACAGTTTCAGCTGTACGGGAAGCCTTAAGGTCAGCGGAACAACCATCCGATGTCATAAGGCAGGCGGTCACGGAACCAATACCTTTGACAAACTGCTCCAGCAGTCCTGCAACCCCACCATCATGCAGGTTGCGGCGAGAATCGGTTCCTCAACCTTTTACAGCTATTTTGAAGCATACGGCTTCACTTCCAAAACGGGAATAGACCTGCCCGGTGAATCGGCGGGACTGTTTGTCCCGAAATCGGGACTTAACACGGTGGAGCTGGCCTGTTACAGCTTCGGTCAGACCTTTAAGACATCGCCGATTCAACAGATCACCGCCATCAGTGCAGTGGCAAACGGCGGATATCTGGTGACGCCCCACATGGTGAAAGCCCTGACCGATAAAGACGGCAATGTGGTGGTGTCTTATGACGCCGGCGTCAAGCGTCAGGTGGTCAGCAGTGAGGTTAGCAAGTCGATTATGGCTGTTCTTCAGGACGGCGTGTCCAGCGGCAACGGTGTCGGCAATGCCTATGTGGCGGGATATCGGGTCGCCGCAAAGACGGGTACCTCGGAGAAGCGGGATACGGTGGATCCGAACGACCGTATCGGCTCCTGCGTTGCCATTGCTCCGGCAGATGATCCTCAGGTTTGCGTCATTATCATTGTGGATGAACCTCAGACCAACAATAAGTACGGCGCAACGGTAGCGGCGCCCTATGTTGCCGCAGTTTTGGAGCAGATTTTGCCCTATCTCGGCGTAGAGCGTGTATATACCGAAGAGGAAATGGCGAGAATCGCAGTAAAAGTCGGTGATTACGGCGGTATGACGCTGGATGCGGCAAAAGAAGCCGTCGGCAAATTGGGACTGAGTTACGAAGTAATCGGAAGCGGCGAAACGGTCACGGCACAGGTTCCCTCATCAGGTGAATATGTGACCAAGATCAACGGAAAGGTGATTCTGTATACCGGAGGATCCGGTGAAACAGAGCCGGTTACCGTTCCCGATCTGATCAATATGAATGCGGCACTGGCGATCCGTCAGCTGTATGCGCTGGGACTCAATGTTTATATTGAAGGCGCAACCAACTATGAAGAGGGAGCGGGAGCCATTGTCATCTCTCAGAGTGTGGAGAAAGATACCCGAGTCCCCTACGGAAGTGTCATTCGGATCACCTGCCGGTATATGGAACAGACCGACGGTGACGGAGAAGTAATTGAGTAAATAGCTCAAAACGAGAGGAGATCATTATGAAAGTCAGAGACCTGTTTATCGGAACTGAGATTGCAGAAGATCACACAAACGGCGATATTGAAATCTGCGGCGTTACAGGAGACAGCCGGCTGGTCAGGGAGGGGTATGCCTTCCTGTGCATCCCCGGGACCAAATTTGACGGACACAGCTTTCTCCCTGCGGCAAAAGAAAACGGGGCAGTCGTGGCAATTGTGGAATACATTCCCGAGGGATGCACACTCCCCTGCATCGTAGTCAGGGATGCCAGACTGGCGGCATCGTATATCTTCTCGAATTGGTTCGGAAATCCCCAGACTTCCATGAAGATGATCGGCGTAACCGGAACCAACGGAAAAACCAGCACCACCTTTATGCTGTCCAGAATTTTTGAGGACGCAGGCTGGAAAACGGGAATTATCGGAACCATCCGCAACTCTTACGGAGATCACGCCGAAAAGGCGGGGATGACCACTCCCGATCCCGAGCATTTGTATGCCTGCCTTGCCGAAATGCGGGATCATGGTGTTCAGATCGTCTTCATGGAGGTGTCTTCCCATTCGCTGGCACTCGGAAGGGTCGCGCCCATCCATTTTGACGGAGCCATATACACCAATCTGACTCCCGAGCATCTGGATTTTCATCAGACCATGGATAACTATGCGCTGGCAAAGGAGATGCTGTTCCCGAAATCCGATTTTGCAGTCTTCAATATTGATAACGAGTATGTCAAGCGGGCGTATGAAAAGGGTCTTTGCAAAAGCTATTCCATTTCCGAGTCACAGGACGCCGATTTTGTTGCATCCGATCTGACCTACCGTTCGATCGACGGAATCAGCTATACATTGGTGCAGAAAAACGGAGAAAAGCTGCCGATTCACTGTCACATTCCCGGGCATTTCACTGTATATAATACTTTGGGTGCCGTAGCTCTGGCACTGCTGATGGGCATCCCCGCCGAAACGGTGGCGAGAGCCATAGACGAGATCCCGGGCGTTCCCGGACGGGTGGAGCGGGTTACTCCTGCCGACCTTCCTTTCTCGGTCATCATCGACTATGCTCACACCCCTGACGCATTGGAGAATGTTATTTCCTCCATCCGTAAAACCTGCCGTCCCGATCAGAAACTGACGGTTCTCTTCGGATGCGGCGGCGATCGGGATAAGACCAAGCGTCCCATCATGGGCGGAATTGCCACACGGATGGCGGATTTCTCGGTCATCACCAGCGATAACTGCCGTACCGAGGATCCCGATGCGATTATCAGGGACATTATGGTCGGCGTGGATGAAACCAAACCCTATGTGACCATTGTGGATCGCAGAGAAGCGATCCGGTATGCAATTCTGAATGCAGTAGACGGAGAGGTAATCCTGATTGCCGGAAAGGGACATGAGGATTACGAAATCAGGAAGGACGGGAAGCATCCTTTCTCGGAAAAGGATGAGGTTGCCGCAGCTCTCAGTCTTCGCTATGGACGGAAATTCGAAACGGTTTCGGGGAAATAATACCCGATTGAATCCAAACACATTACATCAATATCGGTAAATCGGAAAGGTATGGTCAAATTTATGATCGTAGAACTGAAAGCCGGACTCACGGTACATGAAATTGCCGAGCGGGTCGGTGCAAAGCTGATCGGAAACGGAAACGGTGTGGTCAAAAGCATTACAACCGATTCCAGGGAAGTGAAGGAAGGCTCCCTGTTTGTTGCAATCAAGGGAGAAAGGCTGGACGGACACGATTATATTGCCGAGTGCGGCAGAAAGGGAATGGTCTGCGCACTCTGTCAAAGGGTTCCCACCGGGGTTCTCGGATGCACTCTTCTTCTGGTTCCCGATACACTGAAGGCATTGGGAATGCTTGCCAAAAGCTGTAAGGCCGAAAGGAACCTCCTTACCGTCGC
>JBJDZJ010000101.1:0-12728 GCA_051867915.1 Eubacteriales bacterium | reverse complement strand
TAGTCTTGAAAACTTTTTGTTTTTTCATGTGTCTACTCTATGGGGATTATATCACGATCGGACAGCCTGTTTGTTTTTGCAGCACTCGGCTCCCGTATCCGCATCAACCGAGAGTTGAAAAAGGTCGCCTGACACGCCGACCGTAAACAACACCCCCGAAGCGGCATTTCTTTTGCCTCTTCGGGGGTGTTTTCATCATTCGGTTGTTATCAGATTTGCTCCAGAATCTTGTCGGTCATCTCGTCGCAGGAAAGGGGCGTCATGTCGGCATTACCCACCAGATCGGCGGTGCGCCAGCCGGCATCCAGAACCCGGTCAACGGCAGTCTCGATGGCTCTGGCTTCATTTTCCAGCTTGAAGGCGTAGCGAAGCATCATGGCGGCGGACAGGATGGTGGCAATGGGGTTCGCCTTGCCGGTGCCTGCAATATCGGGGGCGGAGCCGTGAATGGGTTCATACAGTCCTCTTGTGCCGTCGCCGATGGAGGCGGAGGGCAACATTCCGATGGAACCCGTGATCTGGGAAGCCTCATCGGACAGGATGTCACCGAACATATTGGTGGTCAGAATGACATCGAACTGGGCAGGATTCTTGACCAGCTGCATGGCGGTGTTGTCCACCAGCATATCACTGCATTCCACATCGGGATATTCCTTGGCAATCCGATGGACGGTCTCTCTCCAGAGACGGGAGGTTTCCAGCACATTTGCCTTGTCGATGGAGGTGACCTTCTTTCTGCGCAGTCTTGCCGCTTCAAATGCGGCACGGGCAATGCGCTCCACCTCCATGACCGAATACTGCTCGGTGTCAAATGCCACCGTTCCGTCCTCGTTTCTGCCTCGATTGCCGAAGTAGATGCCGCCGATCAGTTCCCGGAACATGACCAGATCCACACCCTTTTTGGCGGTGTCGGCACGCAGAGGGGATGCGTCGGCAAGGGCGGGGTAGAGTTTTGCGGGACGGATGTTGGTATAAAGACCCATGGCGGCACGGATGCCCAGCAGTCCCTTCTCGGGACGGGTGTCGCCCGAGAGGTGATCCCACTTGGGACCGCCCACGGCACCCAAAAGTACCGAGTCGGATGCCAGACAGCCCTCCACCGTCTCCTTGGGGAGAGGCTCACCGCAGGCGTCAATAGCGGCGCCACCGATGAGATAGCGGGTGAAGGTGAAGGTGTGTCCGTAGACCTCACCGATTTTTTCCAGTACCCGGCAGGCACTGTCTACGATTTCGGGACCGATTCCGTCGCCCCGAAGAAGCGCAATGTTATAGTTCATAACTTTGTTCCAATCCTTTCTGTTCCTTCCGGCTTGCCCGATTCAGCGGATGATTCCTTCTGAAATGGCGGGAATCAGACCGCCGGCAAGAATGATCTTCTGGATGAAGTCGGGGAAGGGCTGAGTCCTGAACTCTTTCCCTGTGGTCAGATCACGGATGATGCCGTTGTCCATATCGGCGGACAGGAGATGACCTTCTTCGATGGCGTCCACGGCTTCGGGACATTCCACAATGGGAAGACCGATGTTGATGGAGTTGCGGTAGAAAATGCGGGCAAAGGATTTGGCAATCACCAGAGCGATTCCGCTTTCCTTGATGGCAATGGGAGCGTGTTCACGGGAAGAGCCGCATCCGAAATTCCATCCTGCCACCATAATGTCACCGGGCTGAACCCGACTGACGAAGGTGGTATCCAGATCTTCCATGCAGTGGGAGGCAAGCTCCTTCTTGTCAATGGTATTCAGGTAGCGGGCAGGGATAATGACATCGGTGTCCACATTGTCGGCATATTTGATTACTTTTCCGTCAAATTTCATGGTCGTTCCTCCAAGTTACAGTTCATCGGGTGATGCAATTCTGCCCAGCACTGCCGACGCGGCGGCGACGGCGGGACTTGCCAGATAGACCTCGGAGCCGGGATGTCCCATTCTGCCTACGAAATTGCGGTTGGTGGTGGCAACGGCACGCTCCCCATCGGCAAGAATGCCCATATGACCGCCCAGACAGGGTCCGCAGGTGGGGGTGGAAACCACCGCTCCCGCATGGATGAAGGTCTTGAACAGACCCATCTCCATGGCCTGCTCCCAGATTTTCTGGGTTGCGGGAATCACGATACAGCGAAGATTCTTGGCGATATGCCGTCCTTCCAGAACCTTGGCGGCGGCGATCAGGTCTTCCAGTCTGCCGTTGGTGCAGGATCCGATGACCACCTGATCAATCTTCACCTGTCCTGCCTCGCTGACGGGGCGGGTGTTTTCGGGAAGATGGGGGAATGCCACCGTGGGAACGATCTTGGAAAGATCAATGGTGTATTCCGCCTCGTAAACGGCGTCGGGATCGGGCGCATAGACGGTGGGCTGCCTGCCGCCTGCTTCCTTTATGTAATCAAGGGTCTTGTCGTCCACCTCAAAGATGCCGTTCTTGCCGCCCGCCTCGATGGCCATATTTGCCATGCACAGACGGTCAGCCATGGACAGGCTGTGAACGCCATCACCCACGAATTCCATGGACTTGTAGAGGGCGCCGTCCACACCGATCATGCCGATGATGGTGAGGATCACATCCTTGCCGGATGCCCATCCCTGAAGGGAACCGGTCAGATTGAATTTGATGGCTGAGGGGACCTTGAACCATGCCTTACCGGTTGCCATACCGCAAGCCATGTCGGTAGAGCCGACGCCGGTGGAGAAGGCACCCAGCGCACCGTAGGTGCAGGTGTGGGAATCGGCACCGATCACCACGTCACCGGCGACCACCAGTCCCTTTTCGGGGAGCAGGGCGTGTTCGATGCCCATTTCGCCCACTTCAAAGTAGTGAGTGATTTCGTATTCGTCGGCGAAATCCCGGCACATTTTGCACTGGGTTGCCGCTTTGATGTCCTTGTTGGGGGTAAAGTGGTCCATAACCATGGAAATCTTATCCTTGTCAAAGACAGAGGTGTGTCCCAGACGGTTGAATTCCCGGATTGCCACAGGAGTGGTGACATCGTTGCCGAGAACCATATCTAAGTTTGCCAGAATCAACTGTCCGGCTTCCACCGAGGGAAGACCGGCGTGAGCGGCGAGGATTTTCTGTGTCATTGTCATTGCCATTGCGATGACCCTGCCTTTCATGTAAATATCATTGAATTTTGATCAAAATGCCCTAATTCGTCAGTTCATGATGTGATTGACGGCATTGAGGTAGGCGATGATGGCAGCCTCCAGAATGTCGGTGGACAGACCGTGACCGTTGTGAGTCTCGTCGCCGCAACGAATCCGCAGATTCACCTCGCCCAGGGTTTCCTTGCCCTCGGAAACGGCATTGATGGCAAACTTTTCCAGAACATGATCGGGAACCTCGATGATACGGTCGATGGCGGCATACAGAGAGTCGATGGAGCCGTCTCCGCAGTAGGTTTCCTCCAAGAACCGGTTCTCATGCCGCAGGCAGATGGTTCCCTCAACGCCGCTCTTGCCCTTGGTGGATACCTTGAAGGCAACAAAGCGGTATTTTTCCTCCACAGGCGTGGTGGCGGTATTGTTGACCAGCGCTTCGATGTCCGAGTCGGTGACATCCTTCTTCTTGTCGCACAGATCCTTGAACTTGGTGAAGGCTTCGGTGATCTGATCCTCGGTGAGCTTGTAGCCCATTTCGGATAGACGGGCAGAGAAGGCGTGCTTGCCCGAATGCTTGCCCAAAATGATGGAATTGGTGGCAACGCCCACCGATTCGGGGGTCAGGATCTCGTAGGTCGCTTTGTTGGCGAGAACGCCGTGCTGATGGATGCCCGATTCATGGGCAAAGGCATTGGCTCCGACGATGGGCTTGTTGTGAGGTGCGGTCTGACCGATGATATTGTAAACCAGATTGGAGGAACGGTAGATCTGACGGGTGTCGATACGGGGAAGCTCACCGTAGAGATTGGGACGGGTGCGCATTGCCATAACCGCTTCTTCAAGAGAGGTGTTGCCCGCACGCTCTCCGATGCCGTTGACGGTACATTCGATCTGAAGTGCGCCGCCCTGAACGCCTGCCAGCGCATTGGCAACCGCCATGCCCAGATCGTTGTGACAGTGAACCGAATATTCCACCTTGTCCGAGTCGGGGACATTCTCGATGAGGTAGGAGATCAGACTCTTCATCTCGGAAGGCGTGGTGTACCCCACCGTGTCGGGTACATTGATAACCGTGGCACCGGCTTTGATGGCACGGTCGATGACGACCTTCAGAAATTCGGGGTCGGATCGGGTGGCATCCTCGCAGGAAAATTCGATGTTTTTGCAGTAGGATGCGGCATATTTCACCATTTCATCCACCTTGGCAAGAACCTGCTCGGGGGTCATGCGGAGTTTGTACTGCATATGGACGGGAGAAGTGGCGATGAATACATGGATTCGGGGATCAACGGCGTTCTTGACGGCATTCCATGCGGCGTCAATATCTCCGTAGGTACATCTTGCCAGAGAGGCAACGGTGCAGTCATGAACCGCCTCGGCAATGCTTTTCACCGATTCGAAATCGCCGGGGGAGGAGATGGCGAAGCCTGCCTCAATGACATCGACCTTCAGCCGCTCCAGCTGTCTTGCCACCTCCAGTTTTTCGGAAAGATTCATAGAACAGCCCGGGGACTGTTCGCCGTCCCGAAGGGTTGTGTCAAATATTTTAATTCTGCCCATTATAGTTCTCCTTATTAAGTATTGGTTTCGAAAACCGTGAAAAGTCAACATCCCGGTGGGGTGCTTGCCGGTAACTCCGATCGTCCGGTGACATCGTTCGTTTACAGAAGCAATCGGAGTGGGATCGTTCGGTAAATGGGTTTACCCATTATATGGAACAATAGGAGGGGAGTTGCGAAGCAACTCTGATCGTTCAGTGACTTCAGTCACTGAACGATTGCGCCCTTGTCTGCCGATGCCACCGTGCGGGCGTACCGTGCCAGATAACCCTTCAAATCGGTCTTGACTGACGGGTGGATGGTCTTTTTACGCTCTGCCATCTCCTCCTCGGATACCTCCAGATCAATGCGGTATTCGGGAATGTTGATGGAAATGATGTCGCCTTCCTTCACATAGGCGATGGGACCGCCGTGAACGGCTTCGGGGGAAACATGACCGATGGATGCACCGCGGGTAGCACCCGAGAATCGACCGTCGGTAATCAGGGCAACCGACTTGTCAAGTCCCATACCGCAGATGGCGGAGGTGGGGGAGAGCATCTCTCTCATGCCGGGACCGCCGGCAGGACCTTCATTTCGGATGACCACCACATCGCCGGCAACGATCTTTCCGGCATAGATGGCGGCAATCGCTTCTTCTTCGGACTCAAATACCCGTGCGGGTCCTTTGTGACAGAGCATCTCGGGAGCCACTGCCGAACGCTTGACTGCCGCACCGTCGGGGGCAAGGGAGCCAAACAGAACCGCCAGTCCGCCGGTCTTGGTGAAGGGATTGTCGATGGGGCGGATGATCTCGGGATCGGTGGCTTCGTGTCCGGCGATGTTCTCGCCGACGGTTTTACCGGTGACGGTCATCAGGGACAGGTCCAGCAGTCCTGCCTTGGAAACCTCGTTCATGACGGCGTAGACGCCGCCCACCGCATTGAGATCCTGCATATGAACGGTTCCGGCAGGGGCAAGGTGGCAAAGATTGGGGGTGTGTTCGGAAATCTCGTTGACATAGTGCATATCAAAGGGTACGCCTGCCTCATGGGCAAGAGCCGTCAGATGGAGCAGGGAATTGGAGGAACAGCCCAGCGCCATGTCTACGGTCAGCGCATTCCTGAATGCCGCCTCGGTCAGAATCTCGGAGGGCTTCAGATCCTCTTCCACCATTCTGACAATTCTGGCACCAGCATTCTTGGCAAGGCGAAGTCTTGCACCGTAGACGGCGGGAATGGTGCCGTTGCCGGGGAGAGCCATGCCCAGCGCCTCGCACAGACAGTTCATGGAGTTTGCCGTGAACATACCGGAGCAGGAGCCGCATCCGGGGCAGGCGTATTCCTCTACATAGTCCAGCGTCTCGTCGGATACCGTTCCCTGCATGTAGCCGCCTACTGCCTCAAAGACGGTGTTCAGGTCCATGCCCTTGCCGTTTTTGCCGCAGAGGGACAGCATGGGACCGCCCGAACAGAAGATGGACGGAATGTTCAGTCTGGCGGCAGCAATCAGCATACCGGGGACGATTTTGTCGCAGTTGGGGATGAAAACCAGACCGTCAAAGCAGTGAGCCTTGACCATACATTCAACGCTGTCGGCGATCAGCTCACGGGTGACGAGGGAATACTTCATCCCTTCGTGACCCATTGCCAGACCGTCGCAGACGGCGATGGTGTTGAATTCCATAGGCGTTCCCCCTGCGGCGAGAACGCCGTCCTTGACCGCTCTGGAAATGGTTTCCAGATGGCTGTGTCCGGGGACAACCTCATTGAAGGAGTTGACGATGCCGATCAGAGGCTTTCTGATCTGTTCGTCGGTGAAACCGTTGGCTTTCAGCAGAGAACGCTGAGGGGCACGGTCGGGACCCTGTTTCATCTTATCCGATCTCATGGCGATTTTCCTTTCCTGATGCGGTCTTGCAAATTTGTTCAAATCCGTTCCTTTCCGTTTTCATGGGCGAACGGAAACGAAAGGGAAGGGATTCGAAGAAAGTCGGCTTTACCGTGGGCGGGGGAACCCGCCCCGGTAAAATCCGAATGTATGAAATCAATCGTTTCGGGGAAAATTACTTTTCCTTGATGATCTCTTCCTTGTCGCCCCAGTTCATCTTGGAACGCAGATCGGCGCCGACCTGCTCCAGAAGAATCTCGGACTGGAGCTTCTTGGTAGCGTTGAAGAAGGGACGGTTTGCCTGATTTTCAAGGATCCAGTTGCGGGCGAAGGTGCCGTTCTGAATCTCGGTCAGAACCTTCTTCATCTCGGCCTTGGTAGCGTCGGTGATGATGCGGGGACCGACGGTGTAATCGCCGTACTCGGCGGTGTCGGAGATGGAGTAGCGCATTCCGGCAAAGCCCTTCTCGAAGATCAGATCGACGATCAGCTTCATCTCGTGGATGCACTCAAAGTAAGCATTCTCGGGCTTGTAGCCTGCCTCAACCAGAGTATCAAAACCTGCCTTCATCAGGGCGGTAACGCCGCCGCAGAGGACGCACTGCTCACCGAACAGGTCGGTTTCGGTCTCCTCACGGAAGGTGGTGTCCAGAACACCTGCACGGGCGCCGCCGATGCCCAGAGCGTAAGCCAGAGCGATGTCGTGAGCGTTGCCGGTGGCATTCTGCTCAACAGCGACCAGACAGGGAACACCCTGACCCTTGACATACTGGGAGCGGACGGTGTGTCCGGGACCCTTGGGTGCGATCATGATGATGTTGACATCTGCGGGGGGAACGATCTGCTTGAAGTGAATGTTGAAGCCGTGTGCGAAGCAGAGGGTCATGCCGGGACGGAGATTGTCGGCTACCGAATCCTTGTAGAGCTTTGCCTGCTTCTCGTCGTTGACCAGGATCATAACGATGTCGGCCTTCTTGACGGCGTCTGCGGTGTTGTACACCTCAAATCCGTCTGCCTTTGCGCGCTCTGCCGACTTGGATCCCTCGTACAGACCGATGATGACCTTCACACCGCTGTCGCGGAGGTTCTGTGCATGAGCGTGACCCTGAGAGCCATAGCCCACCACTGCTACGACCTTACCGTCCAGAAGGGAAAGGTCACAGTCTTTTTCGTAATACATAACTGCTGCCATTTTTTTGTTCTCCTTTAAAAATAATTTTCTATTTCTAAACTCGTCTGCCGATGGGGAATCCGCACGGCGGGCGGATTTATCAAAAAGGTATTCTGCGCCTTATTCAAGACACAGTCTGGTAAGACCCCGGTCCATGGCGACCGTACCGGTGCGGCACAGCTCCAGAATGCCGTAGGGACGCATCTCCTCAATGAAGGCGTCGATCTTGCCCGATTCTCCGGTCAGTTCCACGCTGATGGCCTTGGCGGTGTAATCCAGCTGTTTGGCCTTGTAGGCGGAAATCGCGGCAAAGACCTCGTCCCGGGCGCTGGATCCGTCGGTGGAAACTTTCATAATGACCAGTTCTCTGGCAAACGCCTTATCGGGAAGCATTTCCTTGATGACCTTCACATCGTGAAGCTTGGCAAGCTGCTTGAGTACCTGGGATCGGTCGTATTCGTCTCCCGAAAAGGTGATCGTCATGCGGGAGTAGTCGGGATTCTCGGTTCTGCCCACGGTCAGCGAGTCGATGTTGAAGCCCCGTCGGGTAAACAGGCTGGACACACGGGTCAGAACGCCGGATGTGTTGGATACGAGAACCGCAATGATATATTTCTGCATTTTCTGCTCTCCTCCTTTCGCCAGTGTCTGTCAGTTTTTCAGATTTACCAGCAGATCGGTGATGGTGCCGCCTGCGGGAATCATGGGGAAGACCATTTCGTCCTTGTCAACCTTGCAGTCGATAAGAACCGGACCGTCGGTGGAAAAGGCCTCGTTCAGTGCCGCCTTCAGACTGTCCTCGTCGTCGGCGGAAAGTCCCTTGGCACCGAACGCCTCTGCCAGCTTCACAAAATCGGTTTTCCGATCCAGCGTGGTCTGGGAGAACCGCTTTCCGTAGAACAGGTTCTGCCACTGGCGAACCATGCCCAGAACGCCGTTGTTGAACAGGACGATGACGATGGGCAGCTTTTCCGAAACGGCGGTCGCCATTTCGTTGAGATTCATTCCGAAGCTGCCGTCACCCGTGAACAGAACCGTCCGTTTTCCGGAAGCCACTGCGCTGCCGATGGCGCCGCCCATACCGAATCCCATGGTACCCAGACCGCCACTGGTGATAAGGGTGCGCTTTCCTTCAAAGCGGTAGTGCTGAGCAACCCACATCTGATGCTGTCCCACATCGGTGGCGATGGGGGTGTCGGCTTGGGTGTGTTCCATGACCTTGTCGATAATCAGATAGGGATGGAGCTTTCCTACGGCGATGTAGGAGTTGCGGTATTCGTATTCCTTCCACTCGGCGATCTTTTTCTGCCACTCGGGATGGGTTTTCGGGAAGGTTTTCTCCAGAATCCTTGCCACCGTATCCTTCAGATTGGCGGAGATGCCCAGATGGGCGGGGATGTTTTTGTCGATCTCGGCGGGATCCACATCAATATGGATGATCTTCGCTCCGTTTGCAAATTTTTTCTTGTTGCCGGTTGCACGGTCGGAGAATCGGACACCCAGAGCCAGAATCAGGTCCGCCTCGTACATGGCCTTGGTGGAGGTGTAGTGTCCGTGCATACCCGACATTCCCAGCAGTCTGCCGCAGGACTCGGGGATGGAAGACAGACCCATCATGGTCATGCCGATGGGGGCGTCGATGGTGTCGGCAAGCGCCAGAATTTCTTCCCCTGCGTCGGCTGTCAGGACGCCGCCTCCGCAGTAAATATAGGGACGCTCCGACTCCTCGATCATCCGTACGGCACGGTCGATGTCGTTTTCATAGGCGTAGACCGATTTTTCGGGTGCCACCGGGGATTTGGGCTCGTATTCGCAAAGTCCGACCTGGACATCCTTGGGAATGTCGATGAGAACCGGACCGGGTCTGCCGCTCTTGGCAATCCGGAAGGCCTCTCGGACGGTGTCCGCCAGCTTTTCCACCGACTCCACCTGGAAATTGTGCTTGGTGACGGGAAGGGTAATGCCGACAATGTCGACCTCCTGGAAGGAGTCTCTGCCGATCATGGCGTGGGAGACATTTCCCGTAATGGCAACCATGGGGATGCTGTCCAGGTGGGCGTTGGCAATGCCGGTGACCAGATTGGTGGCGCCGGGACCCGAGGTGGCGATCACGACGCCCACCTTTCCGCTGACTCTTGCGTAACCGTCGGCGGCGTGAGCGGCGCCCTGCTCATGGGCTGAAATAATATGTCTGATCCGGTCGGATGCCTTGTAGAGGGCATCGTACAGATCCAGAACAGCACCTCCGGGGTATCCGAATACCACATCCGTACCCTGTTCAATAAGGGTTTCAACTAAAATCTGCGCTCCACTGATCTTCATCTGCTTTCTCAGTCCTTTCTGTGTGATGAATCCGGAAAAAGAATCCGAACCCAAAAAAGGTCTTACGGTTAAAAGCTCCCGTAAGACCTCGATTATTCAATGTATCGAATCGGTTACTCAGGCATGACTTTTAACGGTATCCGTTTATGCTGTACACAGGACTGCCAGCAGGACACCGTTCAGAATGGAGTTAATGGAACAAGAAGGGGAAAACTTATTTGCGCTCATAACCGTAACCATTCCTTCGGAAAATGCCGGATTTTCTTTTGCCGAAGCTTGAGAAAACCGTTTCTTCAAATCACTGTCTGGAATTATAGCACAGTTCTTTGTAAATTGCAAGACCTTTTTGCAAATTTTGTCGCATTGCACAAAAAAAATTAGTATGATCCCAACGGATTGACCTTTTTATACAACGAAACCGCCGTTTACGCCGATGATCTGCCCCGTAATAAAGGAAGCATTCTCACTGCAAAGCCAGAGAGCCGCATTTGCCACATCAGAAGGCGAGCCGATTTTGCCGAGAGGCGTCTCATTGGCAAGCTCCGACAGGACTTCCTTTCCCAAAGGGGCGGTCATATCGGTGAGAATGACGCCGGGACTGACGCAGTTGACCCGGATGCCCGAGGGCGCAACCTCCTTGGCAAGGGCCTTGGTCATGCCGATGATTGCCGCCTTGGATGCCGAATAGATCACCTCACAGGAGCCGCCCACCTGTCCCCACATGGAGGACAGGGTGACAATCGAGCCGCTCCCGTTTCGGATCATGGCGGGCAGTGCTTCTTTGATGGCAAGATAGCTGCCCTTGACATTGGTGTCCATCAGACGGGTGTAGTTTTCCTCGTCGGTGTACTGAAAAAGATTCTGATAGGCGACTCCCGCACAGGTAATCAGGGCGTCGGGATCGCCGAAGGTGTTTTGAAGGACTTCCAGTGAGCGACGGACCTCATCCGCCCGGCGGACATCCCCGGGGCAGAGAACCCCGCTTCCGCCCAATTGTTCTATCTCCGAAAGCAGTGCCGTCCCTTTCTCTGCCTGCCGACAGCCGATCCCGACCGACCAGCCCGCTTTGGCAAATGCCAGAGCGCACGCCCGTCCGATTCCGCCGGTTGCACCCGTAATCCATACACATTTCATGACTGCCTCTCCGATCCTGTTTCTTTGCCGTCAGTATAGCACAAAAACGAGGAAATGTCAAGTGCGGCAGGAAAGGCAGGGGCAAATTTACACCGGGTAATTCGGCCTCATATACTGCCATTGGTATTGATATTAGAGAAACAATGGCCAAACGGATGAAAGGGTCTTTTTCCAAGCATCGAAGGTTTATGGTAAGCTATGTCCTGTCTTATCGCTACTTTTTTTCAACTGTTGGTTAATAACATCTTTCCTGGCGTTACCTTTACAACGCAGACAATATTTGATATAATACATACGAAAGCAGACGTCGGCTTACTGTTTATCTTTTAGGAGGATTAACCATGAAAATGAGGATTAGTGCAAATATCAAACGCCTGCGCAATGCGAAAAATATCACGCAGGAACAGCTTTCCGTTGCAATGAATGTAACCTGTGCTGCGGTCAGTAAATGGGAGAGAGGAGAAACCTATCCTGACATTACGCTTTTGCAGCCGCTGGCATACTATTTCGGAGTAACGCTTGACGAGCTGATGGGTTACGACAAAGAAAAGGTTCAGGCAGAAATAGCCAACGCCATTGACCTTTACAAGAAGTATTGGGAGAGTGATTATAACAAGGCATGTGAAATTATCAAAACGGCATACGGAAACTATCCGAATGATTATCGAATAATGAACTGCTATATGTGGAATGTTGTTGGCGGTATGGCAGACAACGATCCTGCGGCGCTGATCGCCCACAAGGACGAACTCCTTGCGATCTGCGAAAAGATTCTTGACGGCTGTACCGACGAAGAAATTCGTCTTGACGCATGGAATATGCGTGCGAAAATCCTTCATGCCGAAGGAAAGACCGAGGCGGCTCTGGACATTTACAAAACCAAGTTTACAGACTGGTACAACGCCTGCGGGCAGAAAAGTGAACAGCTCTTTCCCAAGAATACGGACGAATACTATTTTTATGTCCGTAAAAACATGTATGAACTGATCGATTTTGCTGCAGATAAGCTTGGACGAACCGTATTTTTTGACCCGTCGCTGTCTATGGAGCAGAAAACCGAAAAAGCTTTGAAATACGGAGAACTGATGTTGAATGCATTCAAGGTAACCTGTGACGACTTCTTTCTGATGCTTGCGAAAACTTTCCTCGGCAGAATGGAAAATGATCTTTTGTATCGCGGTGGAACTGACACACAGATAACGGCAGTAATGGATAAAAACCTTTGTACTGCGCAAAAGCTTGCGGAGCGTGTAAAGGAAAATGCCCCTTTGTTCCACGTCTATGTCGAAAAACGCATGACTGAAAGAAAAGACGATACTTTGGAGTGGGAGTTGAATTACCGTTTGAATGCAAAAGGCGGCAGGCGCGCAGAATTGCTGAATAATACGGAATATATGGCGGTTCTTTCAAAATACAAATCCGAATAGTGAGGGGGGAGAAAATCCCCCTTCAGAGTGTTGATAAACTATAAATTTCGAAAACCGCCAGCCAAGGAAAGGGGTTGGGGTCTGGAGGAAGGGGAAAAACTTCGGCGTTTGAGATGGTTTTCCCCTTCCTCAAGTAGTTGCGTAACTTTTT